>NZ_VTOZ01000017.1:0-68688 GCF_008271345.1 Pseudoselenomonas caprae | reverse complement strand
TATTGTATCGCATCGATTTCTTTCTGTCAAGAACTTTTTTGAATTTCTTTTCAAAAACCTCTTGGCCAGATCCGCAAGCAACATCTCCCAACCGCTTGCCATTCAAGGCTTGCTGGTTGTTTTCCGTTGCCGTATCTCTCAGCGACTTGTATTATGATACACGTCTTTTCCGTATATGTCAACACCTTTTTCTAAAAAAATCATAAATCCTGCAAAAAAACATAAAAGCGCGGCCATAAAAACCATAGCCACGCTTTTGCCTAGTAAAAACAACTTATAATTGAATATTGGTAATGATACGCCCCAAACGCGTACCTGAAAGCAGATTCCAAGTCCACTTGATGGCTACCGTAAGGTTCGTATGTGCACCTGCCAAGCGAATCAGATGTACGAACATCCAAGCGCACCAAGCTATGAAGCCCGTCATTTGCGGATTCACGCTTGTCTTGTTGACCACAGCTTCGCCACGGCCGATCGTAGCCATAGCGCCTAAATCTTTATACTGGAAAGTTGCCAAATCCTGCTCACCACGAATAAGCTTCATGATATTATCATGCGCCACCTGCGCCTGCTGCGTAGCCACCGGTGCCACAGTTGGCAGCGGACGCTCCGTCCCATGCTGGAAATGCGCACAGTCGCCGATAGCAAAAACATCGGTTGCCCCGTCTACCTGCAATTTTTCATTGACAATGACACGTCCAGCGCGATCGACTTCGCTGCCGCAATTAGCTATGAACGGAACCGCCTTGACACCAGCTGCCCAAATAACCGTCTGTGTGGGAATCTCCCGGCCATCCTTCAGCTTGAGCGTCTTGCCATCATAATCTACGACCTGCGTATTGAGCATGACATTGACGCCCTTCCGGCGCAGTACTTTAACTGTATAATCGCGCAGATTCGGTGCCATCATCGGCAGGACACTATCCGTCGCCTCAATCAAGGTAACGCTGACTTCATTGAAATCAAGGTTATGGTATTCTTTTTTCTGGATGCCGATAAGCTCCGAGATCGCACCGGCCTCCTCAATGCCCGTCGGGCCGCCGCCAACGACGACAAAGCTCAACATGCGGCGGCGTACTTCCTCATTATCCTCATGCTTGTTCGCACGTTCAAACATATGGATGACATGGTTGCGGATATGGATAGCCTCCTGCAGCGTCTTCATGCCATAGGAATTCTTCTCGACATTCTCCATACCAAAGAAATTCGTCGTAGCACCAGCGGCCAGGATCAGGTAATCGTAGGCAATCTCGCCATGGTTCGTCAGCAGTACCTTGCGCTGCTGATCGACCCCCTGTGCCTTGGCCATGAAGAACTCCACATTCTTGTTCTTGCGGAAGAACGTACGGATAGGATAGGCAATCTCATCGGTAGACAGGACAGCCGTCGATACCTGATAAAGCAACGGCTGGAACAAATGGAAATTATGACGGTCCACAAGCATGACCTCCACGTCATCCTTTGCGAACAGTTTTGCCAGCTTTACACCGCCAAAGCCAGCGCCAACAATTACAATACGAGGTTTCTTGTCTGCCATGTTAAAGCCCTCCCAGCATCCATCAGCAAGATTACAGAATCTAACAATCGATAAAGTGAAAAAAATCACTTTAATAGCTAAAAATAAAAGACAATTCTTAGAGAACGTGTTTTTTTGAACTTACTTGCTTATCGTTCAACCATCGTTCGATTGTCTACGGGTACTATCATAACACGTTCTCACACAAATGCAATAGGATTTTTACATTTTTCTGTGAATTTATTATTGCATCCCATTCTTCTGTAAATCCTCCATGGATTCTGTCCTTATTCATTTTCTTTGAACGTGAAAAGAATAACAAGCTTGGGTACAACTTGCAGTTTGTAAATTACCGTGTTTTATTCGAGGAAAGCCGCGCCGCCGGGCAGGGGAGTACCAACGCTTCACTTAGATGCTTTGCTAAAAATATTTTTTGCCTTTAACTAAGCATTGAAAAAGTTCCCAAACGCGCTACGCTTGAACGGTGTGAATTTTTCAACGGAATGTGTAGGCAAAAAATATTTTGTACCGAGTTTGTTTTAACCACGTACGGACAGATAAAATGCAATTTATGACTTTTCTACGCGCTTATTACATAAAAAACGGTAGCAGCAAATTTGCTACTACCGTTAAAGTTTGACTTTATGGAAACTCTATATCAATAGCGTTTACGCTTGACCGATGATGGATACCCTAACTGCTCGCGGTATTTCATAACCGTCCGGCGTGAAATATCCATTTGACGTTCTTTGAGCAGCTCGCAGAGTTTCTGGTCGCTAAGCGGCCGATGCGGGTCTTCGCCCTTTATCAGTTCCTCAATGGCCGTCTTGGCCTGCACAGCTGCAAAATCTTCGCCACTGCCACTCTTAGCCAGGTTCGCCGAGAAGAACCGCCGCAGCGCCATGATGCCATTGGGCAGCTGCACGTATTTGTTGGCTACGGCCCGGCTGACCGTCGACTCATGGACACCAATGGCATCAGCCACATCCTTCATCGTCATCGGACGCAGGGCGTTCTTGCCCTGTGCCATGAATTCCGGCTGCCGCCGCAGGATCTCCTCGACCACATGACGGATCGTCGTCCGCCGCTGCTCGATGCTGTTGATGAGCCACGCAGCCGCATTCAAGCGCTGCGTGATATACTTGCGCGTCTCAGCATCGAAGCCTTCGGCATGCTGATAAGCCGCCGAGATCCGCAGCTGAGGCACATAGTTATCATTGAAGCTCACACGATAATCCCCGTCGATTTCCTGCACGAGCACATCAGGCGTGATGAACGCCGCTGCTTCGCCGCCGTAAGCAGCGCCCGGCTTCGGATCCAGCCGGCGGACGATGTCGACAGCCAGCTGCACCTCCTGCGGACGGCAATGCTCAGCCGCGGCAATCTCCTTGATGCGCGCTTCCGCCACATCGTCGAGGTGATGATCGATGACTGCTGCCACCAGCCCCTCATAGATGCCCTGACGCTGCGCTTGCAGACGCAAGCATTCTGCAAGGTCGCGAGCCCCCACGCCAGCAGGTTCGAACAACTGAACCTGCTGCAGGACAGCTTCGACTTCTGCCAGCGTGGCCTGCATCGCCCGGGCGATTTCTGCCAGCGGCACCACCAGATAGCCCCGCTCATCGATCGAGCCGACGATGAACGTAGCTATCGCGCGCTCCTCCACCTTGTGGAAGGTAAACTTCACCTGCTCAAGGAGCTCGTCCTCCAGCGTCAGCACTTCGGCCTCAGCCGCCTCAGCGCCATGTTCCTGCTCATCGGTGAAATACCCCGCTGAGCCATTTTCCTCCCCGAGATAGTCACGGAGCCGCGACAGATTGTCCGCTTGCAGCAGTTCGCCGTCAGCCGGCGCCCCATCGCCATAGTCCATTTCCAGCGCAGGATTCTCCAGATATTCTTTTTCGATCTCCGCCCGCAGATCCTGCGCAGAAAGCTGCAAGATCTGGATGGCTTGCTGCATCTTCATCGTCATTGCCAGATGCTGCGAGAGATTCATATTCAGTGATTGTTCTGCTTGCATAAAAGGAACTCCTTCGCGGGAAATGGACGCGGCTGCAGCGCCTGCGGACTACGCCCTTATTTCTGAGACATTGCGGCTGCAATAGCTGCACCAAGCCCCGAGCCGCCATTTTCCAGTACTGTATCGATTTCAGCTGCATCCTCGCCCAAAAGCTCCGACAAGGCACGCATGATATTCTCCTTAGCCAGCGGCATCTTCTCATAGACTGAGCCGTCAATGGCAATATGCTGTTTCTGCGGTTTGCCCTTGCCAGCCTGCTGCCAGATGATGCCAACAAAGGAAGCCGTTACCAGGCGTGCCGAACGGACAACCAGTGCCGATGCCAGCTGCTGGACAAGCTCACAATCCTCAGCGCCCAAGGTCTTGCCCGTTTTCGCGGCTACGATCTCCGCTACCTGCGCGCGCTTGGCACTCTCATCGACAATGATATTGCTCATATCGATGCTGGTGAAGCCATACGCCTTACCTTTCTCGCCCAGCAGCTCTGCCATGGCCATACCGAAGAGCTCTCCCATGTAGCGGCCCGAAACCATCTTCTCGAGACGCTGCTCACCCGGCTTCTCCGAATTCTTGTCGTACTCGACATCAAAGCGGTTCGGTGCCAGCTTCATGAAACCGCCCGACTCAAGGTTCAGGATCATCGGCTCAGCGGCACTGTCAGCATAGGGCTCAAGATAGCAGGTATTATGCCCCGTCGCATAGATCGAGCCGATGTAGATGTCCGGCTGCTTGTAGGCTGCGGCCAGCAGTACAGCTACCGTATCGTTGATGACCGCCGTCGGCTCGACATTGTCGATGCCCTGGCGATGCAAAGCTGCCTTGAGCAGGTCGTTGACGACCTCGCCCTCGACACCAGCCGTCGCAAATTCCTTCGTCCAGATGATGAGCTTGGCATTGTAGAGATCCGTCTGCTCCGAGGGGAACGAGAACGTATGGCCCAGCAGATACTTCGTCTCATGGTCGCCTTCCACAGCCTCATCCACGAGCTCCGCAATGAAGTCAAACATCTGCTCAGCCGTCGAACCAGCACCGACAAAATCATAGACGCCTTCCACGCGCAACGGCTTGGCAACCTTCTTGACTACCTCAAACTTGCCTGCGCCCTCAAGGCGGATACGCAATACACGCACGTTCGTGCCACCGAAATCCAGCGCGAGGTACTCGCCCGTCTCCTTGCCGGTTGGCAAGCCTACATACGATTTGAGCATGCGCAGCGACGACTCGTCAGGGTTTTCCAGCCCCTTGACCAGGTCATAGCGGAAGTCAGCCGCGATTTCCTGCAGCTGGTCGCCATTTACCGTGAATTCCCGGATGATGTCCTCAAATAGATTCTTGTCGAATGCCATGGTTACTATCTCCTTTTACCTCTTGAATTTATAAGTCATTGCTGATTTTCAGCAATTTCCTCCAGATATGCCCAGCGCTCCATCAAATGCTCAAGCTCCGCCTGCAGCCGGCCCTCCTCCTTGCTCAGTTCGTTCAAGCGGCCATAGTCGGCTGCATGCTGCTCCATCTGCAGCTGCACCACCTTGAGCTCGCCTTCCTTGCTCGCAATGATGCCCTCGATTTCTGCATACTCTTTCTGCTCCTTGAAGGTCAGCTTTGGCTTTGTCTCCGTGCGCGGCGCACTCTTGACCGGGTCCTTCACCGCCTGCGCCACATGGACCGGCGCTTCCGGACCCGCAGCGGCCCTTGCCGCCAGCTTTTCCTGATAGTAGGAATAGCCGCCCGCATACATCGTCAGGCTGCCGTCCGCCTCATAGGCAAACACCTTGTCAGCAAGCCGGTCGACGAAAAAGCGGTCATGGGAAACAAATACGATAGCCCCGCGGAAATCATCGATGAAGGCTTCGAGCACCGCCATGGTCTCAAGATCGAGATCATTGGTCGGCTCGTCAAGCAGCAGCACATTCGGCTCCTCCATAAGCACGCGCAAAAGATACAATCGCCGCTTCTCACCACCTGAGAGCCGGGCGATTGGCGTCCATTGGAGATTGCCAGGGAACAGGAAGCGCTCCATGAGCTGCGAAGCCGAAATCCGCGTGCCATCCGCCAGTGTGATGTGATGGGCCGCCTCCTGAATGTACTCGATAGCCCGCAGGCGTTCGTCCATCTCCACGCTGCGCTGCGTGAAATAACCGATCTTGACCGTCTGCCCGATGGTAACGGTACCGCTTGTCGGCTGCAGTCGCCCCGCCAAGATGTTGAGCAGGGTAGACTTGCCTGTGCCATTGGGGCCGAGTATGCCTACCCGGTCATTGCGCAGCAGCGTATACGAGAAATCCTTGATGATGGTCCGCCCGTCCACCACATAATGGACGTGGTCAAGCTCAATGACCGTGCGGCCCAGACGGCTGCCGGCCAGACCGATCTCGACCGTGCCCCGGTCAAGATCGACACTTTGGTTCTTCACTTCCTCATAGCGCTCGATGCGGGCCTTCTGCTTGGTCGAGCGCGCCTGCGCACCACGGCGCAGCCACTTGAGCTCATTGCGCAGGAAATTCTGCCGCTTCTGCTCACTGGCCTGTTCACGCTCGATGCGCGCAGCCTTCTGCTCGAGGAATTCCGAATAATTGCCGCTGTAAGTATAGGCCTTCCCCTTGTCGAGCTCGAGAATCTTCGTCGCCGTATGATCGAGGAAGTACCGGTCATGCGTGACCATCAGCACCGCACATTTCTGTCCCTTTAGATACTCCTCCAGCCAGACGATCGTCTCGCTGTCAAGATGGTTCGTCGGCTCATCCAGCAGCAGCAGATCGCAGGGCTGGATGAGGGCGGTCGCCAGGGCCAGCCGCTTCTGCTGGCCGCCCGAGAGCGTGCCGGCTTTCGCCGTGTAGTCGCCGATGCCCAGCTTCGTGAGCACCGTCTTGGCGGCACTTTCGATCTGCCAGCCATCCAGCTCATCGATCTTGGCCGTATAGGTCATGATCGCCTGCTGGACCCTCTTGTCCTCGGGATGCTTCGCCGATTCCGCCAATGCCAGCTCATAGCCGCGCAGTGCCTGCATCAGAGGCGTCATGCCCCGGAACACCTCCATCAGGACGGTGTTTTCCGGCTCAAAGACCTTGTCCTGGGCCAGATACTCGATGCGCAGCCCCTTCATCGTGACCATCGAGCCCTCATCCACCGGCGTGAGCCCAGCAATCGCCTTGAGGAACGTCGACTTGCCAGTGCCGTTGATGCCGACGATGCCGACCTTGTCGCCCTCGTCCATGCTGAAGCCAACACCCTGGAACAGCTGCTTTTCCCCATAGCTCTTGGCAAAATTCTCGATTGTGATTATCATGCAATGATCTTCCTAACTTACAACATGCTCTTTCATTATAATTGTTTTGACGTGAAAAACCTAGTACAAAGACCGTAACTTGTTACACCACGCCAACTTACACGATTTCCTCATGCTCCTCGGTCAAGGGATTCTCAAGCTTCACGAGTACCCGCGTGATCCGCGCGCCATCGACCTCCTCGACGAACAGCAGATTGCCAGCCGCAGCAGCCATCTGGCCGACCTGGGGCTCGCCGCCAATCTGATCGTAGAGCCAGCCGCCCACGCTGTCCACATCCTCATCCTCAATCTTGATCTCAAGGATATCCTCCAGCTCCTCCAAGAGCATCTTGGCATCGACGGAGTAGACATGGTTGCCGCGGGCTTCCGCCGTCGGACGTTCCTCATCGAACTCGTCCTGGATGTCGCCGACGATCTCCTCGACAATATCCTCGATGGTCACCATGCCCGCCGTGCCGCCGAACTCATCGACAACGATGGCCAGCTGGGAGTGGCTGCCTTGCATCGTCTTCAAGAGCACATTGACATCCATGCTCTCCGGCACGACCAGCGCCTTGCGCGCGAGCTTGCGCAGGTTCGGCTTTTTCCCCTCTACCATCAGCTTCATGAGGTCCTTGACATGCAGGAAGCCGATGATGTGATCCTTATCCTCGCGGCAGATTGGATAGCGCGTCAGCTGTTCCTCCATGATGATTGCGAGGTTGTCCTCGAAACTATCCTCCAGATACAGCACGACCATATCGGTACGCGGGGTCATGATCTCCCGGACGTTAAGCTCCGTGAAATCAAAGACATTATCGACAAAATTCGCCTCGGTATCATCGATGAGCCCCTGACGGTGGCTCTCCTCCATGAGCAGGCGGATCTCCTCTTCCGTGTGGGCATTCTCCCCCTCGGTGGCCGCCTCAAAGCCCATGCGCCGGGTGACCCAGTTGGCTACATGGTTGAGCAGCCAGACAAACGGGTACATGACCTTGTGGAAGATCAGCATCGGCAGGGCCACGGCCAGCATGATCTTCTCGACACTCTGGATGGCCATGGTCTTCGGGGTGAGCTCACCCAGGATGATGTGGCCAGCCGTGATGATGGAGAACGCCAGCACCAGCGAGATCGTATGCCCGATCGTCGCATCGATGCCCATTGCCTGCGTGACCGGCAGGATCAGCGTGGCCACAGCCGGCTCGCCGACCCAGCCCAGTCCCAGCGAGGCCAGCGTGATGCCCAGCTGCGTGACCGACAGCGACGCATCAAGATGATCCGTGAGCCGCTTGGCGTAGGCCGCCCGCTTGCTGCCCTCCTGGATCAGCGTCTCCAGCCGCGACGGCCGTATCTTAACGCAGGCGAACTCCGCCGCAACAAAAAAGCCATTCATGAAAATAAGGAATACAACCAGTACTAACTGCAATAGTATCGGCACGATATCCAAGATAAAATTCCCTCCTGCTTACTGTTTGATTGGCTTCTTGACCGCAGGCTGCGGCGAAGCCTTCTTATGATATGCCTTATACGGGCGCTCTTTCTTTCTCTTCTCCGGCGCATTGCTCTTCTTCGCCTTCTTGAGCGGCTTGAACGCGATGCCTAAGCGCTTCTCCAGCTGTTCGAGCTTGTAGGCCTCCTTGATGTCAGCCAGCGTGATGACCGTGCCCTTGGCTCCAGCCCGGGCCGTACGGCCTGCGCGGTGCTGATAGACCTGCGCATCTTCGGGCAGATCGAGATTGAACACGTAATCTACCCCTTCCACATCAAGTCCCCGGGCCGCCAGATCCGTCGACAGGAGCAGCTGGATGCGCCCCTTCTTGAAATCAGCGATAGCCTTCTGCCGCGCCTGCTTGTTGCTGTGCCCCAGCAGCGAATCTGCCCGGATGCCGTCATACCGCAGATGTGCCAGCGTCTTCTCCGCATCATAGACGCGGTTGATGAATACCATCCCGCGCTTGACCCCTAGATTACGCGTGAGCTTGCGGACATTCTCGATCTTGTCGCGGAACGGCGTCATGAGATAATAATCCTCCCGATTCGCCAGCGTCTCAGGATCAGCCTCGACGACGATATGCTCAGGCTGGTCGAGGAAATCTGCCCGCTCCAGTGCCTTCTTCGGCGCCGTCGCCGAGAACAGGATGACCTGCCGCTCCTTGGGCAGCAGACGGACAGCATCGACCGTGTTCTGCAGGTTCTGGTCATCGAGCAGGCGATCGAATTCGTCGAGCACAAGCAGCTTGACCTGCTGGAGCTTGAGCTTGCCCTTGCGCGCCAGCTCGATGATGCGGCCGGCTGAGCCGACGATAAGCTGCGGCTTCTCCTTGAGCTTATCCATCTGACGGGCGATATTCGCGCCGCCGATGAGTCCCTGCACCTTGATGCCGAGATCTGCCGCCTGGCTGAGCTCCCGCGCCACATTGGCGATCTGCATCGCCAGCTCATAAGTCGGCGCAAGGATCAGCACCTGCGCCTGACGCAGCGCAGGGTCGATCTGCTGCAATGCTGGCAAAAGATATGCCAGCGTCTTGCCTGTCCCTGTCGGTGCCTGGCCGATGATGTTGCTGCCAGCCAGTACCCTGGCGATGGTCTTTTCCTGTATCGCCAGCGGCGCAGCTATCCCCTGTTTGGCCAGGGCATCAGCCAAGGCCGTCTCTATGCCTAGATCTTTGAACGTTGTCATTTATTCTCCTTCTCAAGCCCCTCACAATACAGGCTTGCCCTTCTCATCATCAAATGTCGCTGTACAGCGCGGATAATTCGTGCAGCCCCAGAACATGCCGTTCTTGCCACGTATCTGCCGCAGATGGCCTTCACGGCAGCGCGGACAGAGGTATTTATCCCTATCCTTACTATCTTTCGCCTTGGCCGTCGCATTTTCCTCCATGTGCTCCATGGGGCTGGCTGAATACTTAGGCTTGTCGCCCCAGTTCTGCCAGCCCTTCTTCTGCGGCTGCGGCGACACATAATTCTGCATCGCATCCGCCAGGCTAGCCTCATAATCCGCTGCGGAAAACAGCGAATCGAGCTCTGCCATATCCTGTGCCGACGGCGCTACGTACGACTGGGCCGAATACACAGGCGCAGGCGGCGCGGCATAGCTGGCGGCCGGCCTCCGGCTTGCAGCTGCGCCACCCTGGCGAGCCATGGCCGAAGCCGAGACAGCGGCAGGAGCCATGGCCTGCGGGCTGCGGGCCAGGCGCGACCGCGCATCATCCATATCCGGCTTGCCATCCTTGTCGTTGCAGGTCATGCGGCACTTCGGATAGTTCGAGCAGCCCCAGAAGATACCGTTCTTGCCCTTGCGCTGCAAGAGCACGCCCTGATGGCAGCGCGGGCAGACGTTCTCGCCCGTGACCTCCATGCGCGCATTGCCAGCCTTGCCGCAGAGACGCCGCGTGAACTCGATCTGCCCCTTGAGGAATTCCTCGAGCGAACCATCGCCCTCGGACATCGAATGGAGCTTGTCCTCCCAGATGGCTGTCGAATCCGGATAAGTCATCTCATCGGGCAGCGCGTCGACGAGCAGGAACGCCGCCGGCGTCGGACTCAGATACTTCTTCTTGCCCTTGGCCGTCATGAACTTGCGCTTGATGAGATCATCGATGATCGTCGCCCGCGTCGCCTCGGTGCCGATGCCATAGACATCCTTGAGCTGCTTCTTGGCCTCAGGATTCTTGACGTACTTATGGATCTCCTTCATGCCGGCCAGCAGTGTCGACGGCGTGAACCGCACCGGCGGCTTGGTCGCGCGCTGCGTGATATCGCCGCCTGTCCAGTTGACACCATCCTTTTTCTTCATGGCCGGCAGCGTCTTATCGCTCTCGTCTTCTTCCTTGTTCTCATCCTCGTCCTCGGCCTTCTTGCGCTTGGACTGGTACATTTCCTTCCAGCCAAGGTCGCGCTCCGTGCGGCCGCTGGCCGTGAACAGCTCCTCCTTATAAGTGACCTCGACCTTCGTCTGGTCATAGGTATGGACGGGATAGAACTGGGCGATATAGCCGCGCGCGATCAGATGATACAGATTGCGCTCCTCCGCCGTCATCGTCAGCACATTGGCCTGGACCGTTGTCGGGATGATTGCATGGTGGGCCGATATCTTCTTGTCGTTCCACGCTCGGCTCTTGATCTTCCTATCCGCTTTCGGTGCCCAGGCTGCCACCTCAGCATCACCAGCAGCAGCAAGATTCTGCAGGATCTTGCCCGCATCGCCGAACTGGTTCGTCGGCAGATACTCGCAATCCGAACGCGGATACGTCGTGAGCTTCTTCTCGTAAAGCTTCTGGGCCGTATCGAGCACGAGCTGCGGCGCATATCCATACATCTTTCCCGCCAGCACCTGCAACGTGGACAGCGAGAAAGGGAGCGGCTGCGGCTCCTGCTTCTTCGTCTTCTGGTACGCCGTGATCACGCCACCATGCGGCATGTCCTGGAAGAACGCCAGCTTGTCTTCAGCCATCTGCCTGTCGATCAGACGGTTCTCACTGTCGAGGCCCGCCATCGTATCCTTGGGCTTCCACTGGGCCTGAAATGAACCATTGGCATGGGCAAAGGTTCCCTTGATGGTATAGTAATCGACAGGCTTGAAATTCTCGATCTCGCGCTCGCGGCGCACGACCAGCGCCAGCGTCGGCGTCTTGACGCGGCCGATCGGCAGCACGAGCTTATCATGCCCGGCCCGGCGTGCCGCCAGCGTATAGGCGCGCGACAGGTTCATGCCGATCAGCCAGTCAGCGCGCGCACGCGCCAGAGCCGACTGCTTGAGATTGAAGAACTCCTTGTTCTCGCGCAGGCTGCTGTTGGCCTTCTTGATGCTCGTCTCATCGAGAGCGTTGAGCAGGATGCGCTTGACCGGCTTTGTCGTGCCGATATAGTCGAGCACCTCATCGACGAGCAGCTGACCCTCACGGTCCGGGTCACCGCCATGGACGATTTCATCGGCCTTCTCGATCAGCGATTTGACGATGGCAAACTGTTTCTCGCAGTTCTTGTCCACAAATAATTTCCACTGGTCAGGGATGATCGGCAGATCCTCTGCCCGCCAGCGCTTGTACTGCGGATTGTATTCATCCGGCTCAGCCTGGCGCAGGATATGACCGAACAGCCAGGTCACGATGCCATCGCGCGTCTCCAGATAGCCATCGTGACGCACCACCGGGCCAGTCAGGCACTTAGCCAGCTCCCGTCCGACACTCGGTTTCTCGGCAATATATAAACGCAAAATAAAACTCCTCTTCCTTTATCTGTTGCCCAGCGGCCTCAAGCAAACAACAGCCGCCACAATCCATAGACGATAAGTCCGAGCCATACGAGCACAAACAGCGACGCCGCAATGAGCACCACCGGCATATAGCGCGTGGCCTGGTCAGCGCGGGTCTCCGCATAGCGCCGCACATGCGAAGGCAGCATATTCGTCAAACCATAGATGACCGCCGGCACGATGATCGCATCATCGACAACCCCCGCCAAAGGCACCGCATCGGGGATGATGTCCACAGGGCTCACGAGATACAGGATGGCAGCGGCCAGTATCCCCTTGATCCGGCCTGGCGTATCGCGATGGCGTATGGCCATCAGCAATACAATCAGATCATAGCGGAACACCTTCAAGAAACTCAGCAATCTGCGCATTTCCATCCTCCTTGCAACGGCTTTTTCTACTATATATAATATAGAACCATTGTATCATTTCTATCTGCTGATGAAAAGAACCTATGCCTCGTATACACAAAACGCCGCCCAAAAGCCCTCTGCAGGAGCTTCTTGGCGGCATCTGCCTTTTTCCATTATAACGCCGTTTTTCCAGTTTTGCCGCAGGCAAAAACTTCCTCTTGGCTTTTCAACGAGGCGGGAGATATATGCTCACCGCCTCTTATAAATAAAAAACTTGTCACCTATAGAGGTGGGCGACATCTACTTCCGGGTTATAAATCGATTGCAGTTTTGATTTCCTGGCCCTCCAACGCCCTCCATTCCGAACCATCGGTGTAGATGATCGAATCAAGCACTATCTCATATCTGCCAATCCCCTTAGCTTGCGGATTTACCTGCCAGCCGGAGTTTTCATCCGCATACTGTCCTGGCGGTATTTTTTTATCGTATTCATACAGCTCATAAACCTTACCGCTGTGTTTTTCTGATTTGGGTATGATCTGGCCATTCTTGTCGTAGCTGTACACCCGTATGCGATAGCGGTCAATAGTCCGCTGCGAGTTTGTATTCTGTAAATCCAAGCACAAGTACGTCCAATGCAGGAATGAATCTTCTGCCAGCCGCAAATTCCCCAATGCTACCTGCGGGGCATTGGCCGCTATCTTCTGCTGCTGTTCAGCTGCTTTGGCCGGATCCAGCGGCTGTATCTCTACGCTCAGATTATCCAGCATCTCCTGTATCAATTGCTGAACCTGCTCCTGCTCTTTTACTCTGCTGGTATCCAGCACAACCGCCCAGATATCCTTGTTATCCACCACAGTTACATAGGCTAAAAAATGTCCCCCTGCATAGTCAAACTCGATTTTCCGGGCCTCCCGGCCAGCAAGAGTTGCTGTCTCCATCGTCACATTCTGCACATCCATATGCGTACCTGTGAGGATAGCTTTTACATTTTCCGCCTCCCCCTGCAAATTGATCCAATAATGCAAAGCAGGGTCGTATGCTGCATTTTCCACGGTAAACGTAACATCCCGCGAATCATCGCGCGCCGTCCAGGCTTTGATCTGCATATCACTATCGTGAAACAGCTTCGGTGTTTCCTCCTTGACCTCTGGTATCCGGATATTCAGCATTGAATACTGACCTGTCAATGCCGTATCCTTCCATGCAGTCTGCATCAGGGAAGACATCCTTGTACATCCCGACAACACAAAGGCCAAACATAACATGACCAATAAAAATATACTTGTTTTCTTTCTCACGCATTACCCTTCCTTCCCATCTTGCCCCCTGACTTCCACAAAACACTAACATTATAGTGATTAAGATTTACACGGCAATTAAATCTCAATAAAAATTCACTGATAAATTTTTACTAAGACAGTAAGATGAATATACGATTTTATTATAAATATTGACTTTATTATGCCATCTTGTTATAATTTATTTACAAATTTACAATCAAGAATAATTCTCTATGCTTATCAGGAGGTAGTCGCCATGGCAAAAAAAGTATTTCCACTGAACAAAGACCGTCTGCAAGAAATCATCGCCCAATATCCGACGCCATTCCACATCTATGACGAACAGGCAATCCGCGAAAATATCCGCGCCTTGCAGAAAGCCTTTGCCTGGGCCCCCTCCTTCCGCGAACAGTTTGCAGTCAAAGCACTGCCCAATCCACGCATCGTGCAGATCCTGCATGAGGAAGGTGCCGGCACCGACTGCAGCAGTCTTGCCGAACTGCTGCTTTCCGACATCGCCGGCGTAAAGGGCGAGGAAATCCTTTTGACCTCCAACGATACTCCTGCAGATGAATTCCAGAAAGCCATCGAACTCGGTGCCATCATCAACCTCGACGACATCAGCCATATCGAATACCTCGAGAAACATGCTGGCCTGCCCAAGATTCTCTGCTTCCGCTACAACCCTGGCGACCTCATCGAAGGCAACGATATCATTGGCAAGCCGACTGAAGCCAAATACGGCCTGACCCGCGACCAGCTGTTTGAAGCCTACAGAATAGCGCAGGACAAAGGCGTCCGCCGCTTCGGCCTCCATACGATGGTCGCCTCGAACGAGCGCCGCACCGAAGCCTTCCTGTTCACAGCCAAGCTGATGTTCACGCTGGCCGTCGAACTCAAACAGAAGCTCGGCATCCATGTCGAGTTCGTCAACCTCGGCGGCGGTTTCGGCATCCCCTACGAGCCCAGCCAGGAGCCCCTGAACCTCATGGAGATCGGCGAAGGCATCCATCAGCTCTACGACGAGATGATGGTTCCCAACGGTCTCGGCGACGTCGGTCTCATGACCGAAAGCGGCCGCGCTATGACCGGCCCGGCTGGCTGGCTCGTATCGACGGTGCTGCACGAGAAGAAAACCTACAAAGACTACATCGGCCTCGACGCCTGCATGGCCAACCTCATGCGCCCGGCGCTCTACGGTGCCTACCACCATATCACGATTGCCGGCAAAGAGAACGCCCCCTGCGACCATCTCTACGACATCACGGGTTCCCTCTGCGAAAACAACGACAAGTTCGCCATCGACCGCAAGCTGCCTAAAATCGACATTGGCGACCTCGTAATCATCCACGATACAGGCGCCCATGGCAGTGCAATGGGCTTCAATTATAATGGCAAGCTCTGGTGCGCCGAGCTCCTGCTGCGCGCAGATGGCAGCATCGAACTCATCCGCCGCGCCCAGACCATTGATGACTACTTCGCTACCCTCAAATATCCAGGTTCACTCGTAAAATAATCCAGGCTAAACAGGCAAGCAAAAAGCTCTCATCCTCAGGGAATGAGAGCTTTTTGCTTGCCTTGAATCTTCAATTTCCATTTAATGCTAAATCCATTTTCTCTGGCAGCAGCGATTCCCGGCAAACCATGTTGCGGCCGCTGCGTTTTGCTGTATAAAGTGCCGTATCGACACGTTTGATAAGCTGGGCAGCACTGTCATCTGCCCCCTGCCAGGAAGCGACCCCGACGCTGCAGGTAATACGCTGGCGCGCAAAGATACACGACCATTCCACCTGCCGCCGCAAGCGCTCTGCCACAAAATATGCCTCATCACTTGAGCAACCACGGCAGATGAGGATGAACTCCTCACCACCCCAGCGGATGAATATATCCGCTTTCTTGATATTCTTGCGGATGACACCGGCAAAAGCTGCCAGTACCTCATCGCCAGCATCATGGCCGTAGGTATCATTGATGATCTTGAAGTAATCGATATCCAGCATGATCAGGGAAAACGATTCTTTCTCCTGCCCGTGCTGGCTGATTTCAGCTGCCAGCACCGCTTCCATCCGGTTGCGGTTATAGCAATGGGTCAGCGCGTCGATCTCGGAGCGTGCCACCGCCTCAGCCACAGCTTCCTCCAAGCCTGCAGCCCGTGCCGATAGCATGCGCTCCCGGCGGATCTGCTGCTGGACGATGTAGAGGACGAAGATGCCGATGGATATCGTGCCATAAGGCAGCAGATACCCCATATCGGCCAGCCAATGGAAATGCCGCGAGAAGCCATCCAGCGTACCGGCAATGACCATCCCCACCAATGGCACCAGCAAGGCCCGGCAATACTTGTTGCCACGGATAGCCGATCGGATCGCCCAATACGAAACCAGCCCTTCGATGGCCGGCAGCATGATATAGAAGGCCGACGCACAGCCATCCAAGCCTCTGAGGCCTAAGATTTCCGACAGGACGGCAATGAACAGCAGGACAACGAAGGCCAGCATCGCCATCCAGGTCGAACGCCGGTAGCGCTTGTCCACGACCCGATAAACGATGAGATTCGCCAAGATCGGCAGGAAGTAGACATTGACGCGCAATAGCAGCCACCAGAACACCGGCGCATCGACAAAGAGCTGCTTCGTGTTCGACGCGCAGATCATCCACACGACAAACGCCAGCATGAACAGGATAATCTGTGCATACAGCGTCTTCGGTGCCGTAGGACTCATGTAATACATCAGCATGATCAGGATCATGAATACGGCCAGCGGAATATTGGCGATGTACGGGATATCCTGCCGCATAAGCGTTGACATCTGCACCACACTCGCGTCAAGCTTTATCGTACCAAAATCCCCCAAGTAAAGCGGATTTGCTGAAAACGTACGGATATACAGGTGGCGGCCAGCATAATCTGCCGGCAGTGGAATCAGATGCCACTTCTGCCCGTAGGACATCAGCTGCGGCTCCATATCGCCATAGGTGTATATCTGCCGGTCATCCAGCCAGACTTCAAAGCTCTGGTCTGTCACCATCATCAGCAGCGAAGCATCCCGCATCTCATCGGCCTGCGGCAGCACGGTCATGAGCCAGATATACTGGTCGTCACGCTGGAATGGCGGCTGTGCTGGTGCCGCATACGGCTGCCAGTTCCCCATACCGGCAAGCGCAGCCTGCACCACTTCCACACTAGACACGCCGTCCCTGCTCACAGGATCTTCCTGCCAGTACCACGGCCCGTCCAAATCTGCTGCCAGCCCTCTGGGCATCAGCAGCAGGAGCAGGCTGGCAGCGAGCAGCAATGCCCGCCGCAGCCCCTTCCACAAGATAGCCTTTCTGTGTTTCCCCAACTCTCTAATACACCCTTTTTCGCGAAAAGTCCCACTGTGTTACCAGTGGGACTCCCAGATTCAACTTATGCGAGCACACGAGCCAGGCGTACAAGCTCTGGATCCAACGTTTTCTGATTATTGACGGCATCAAACAGGTTGACGCTTACCACCTTGCCCTCATTGAAACCGAAGACAACATTCGTCGCACCCGAAATGATAGCCAGTGCAGCCTTCTCACCCAGCATCGAAGCCTTCATGCGGTCCTCGACCGTCGGCGATCCCCCACGCTGGATATGGCCAAGTACCGATACGCGCGTATCGATGCCCGTCTTCTCCTCGACGACCTGGCCAAGGCCCACAGCCGAGCCAGCGCCCTCGGCAACGACGATGATGCTGTAGCGTTTGCCGGCATCATACATAGCCTTGAGTTCATGGCACATCTCATCGAGATCGTATTTGACCTCCGGAACGAGGACATACTCAGCACCGCCAGCGATACCAGCCATCATAGCCAGCCAGCCGGAATTGCGGCCCATGACCTCGACGAGCATGATGCGGCGATGGGCCGAAGCCGTATCGCGCAGCTTGTTGATGGCATCGACAATCGTGTTGGCAGCCGTATCGCAGCCAATCGTGTAGTCCATGCCCCAGACATCGTTATCGATCGTGCCCGGCAGGCCGACGATCGGCATGCCCGTTTCCTTGGAGAGCAGGCTGCCGCCCGTAAGGCTGCCGTCACCACCGATGATAACGAGACCTTCGATGCCGTGTTTCATCAAGTTGTCAAAGCCCTTCTTGCGGCCTTCCGGCGTCTTGAACTCCATGCAGCGGGCCGTGCCGAGGAACGTACCACCGCGCTGGATGAGATCGCTGACGCTGCGGCTCGAGAGCTTGACGATATCATCGTCAACCATGCCCTGATAGCCGTTGTTGATGCCATAGACCTCTACACCTTCATACAATGCCGTGCGGACCACTGCACGGGCAGCCGCATTCATTCCCGGGCTGTCGCCGCCAGATGTCATTACCGCAATCGCTTTTTTAATCATGGAAACATCTCTCCTACCAAACCTAAAAAACCAAAAATAGATAAATCATTGTTATCAAACCATACTTCTTTATTTTACGAAACTCAGCCATAAAAGTAAAGTATTTCAATGGAAAAAGGAGCCGAAAATCAGCTCCTTTCCCAATTTTGTAACGTTGTTTTATTTTACGTTCATGATGCCGAGGGCATAGCAGATGATACCAACTGCGAACAGACCGAAAATAATCGTGATAGCGCTGACTTTGCGCTTGAGGAGTGCCATGCAGGCAAAGGTCATGAGCAGCGGTACGAGACCCGGCATGAGCTGGTCGAGGATACCCTGGACCGTCGTGACGACATGCTCGCCCTTGGCGTTCGTGATTTCCGAAACGACAACCGGGATGTTGACCGACGTCCATTTGTTTACAAGAGCACCCATGACGAACAGACCGAGGATGGAAGCACCTTCCGTGATCTTCTGGAGCTTGTTGCCAGCGATGTCTTTGACGATGTCCGTACCTTTGGCATAGCCGTATTTGATGCCGTACCAGCGGACTGCCAGACGGATTGCATTGAACAGTACGAAGAACAGGATCGGACCAACGATGCTGCCCGTCAGTGCAAAGGATGCACCAAGAGCTGCCGTGATCGGACGGAGTGTGCCCCAGAAAATCGGGTCACCGACACCGGCCAGAGGGCCCATCATACCGACTTTGATACCGTTGATGACACCATCTTCGATCGGTGCGCCGTTGGCTTTCTTCTCCTCAAGAGCTGCCGTGATACCGATGATCGGTGCCGTTACGAACGGCTGCGTGTTATAGAACTCGAGGTGACGTTTGATTGCCTTCTTGAGTTCCTCACCCTCATAGAGACGGCGAAGGATTGGCACCATGCCGAAGCAGTAGCCCAGACCCTGCATACGCTCCATGTTCCAGGATGCCTGCAGGAAGTTAGAACGGACGAAAGTCCAGAAAAAATCGCTGGAAGTAATTTTCTTTTCCATTATGTATATCCTCCTCTACTCGCGCTTAGTCAAGTTCGTCGTCAAGATCGTCGTCAGAGCTGGAAGCTGCTGCTGCCGGAGCTGCGGCTACTGCCTGATATTTCGGGTTCAGCTGGATGTAGACGATAGCGGCTACAAGACCAATGACACCGAGAGCGACGAGGTTGAAGTTCGTGAATGCTGCCACAACGAAACCGAGGAAGAAGAACGGCATAAGGTACTGAGCACCCATCATGTTGATGACCATTGCATAACCTACGACAACGATGAAGCCGCCAGCGACCTGAAGACCACCGGAGATGACCGGCGGGATAGCGTTGAGCATGTTCTCAACAGCACCCGTGCCGACCGTCATAGCGACGAGCAGAGCCGGGATACCAACGCGGAGACCCTGCAGGATCAGAGCGCCGTAGTTGCACAGATCGATACCAAAAAGATTCCCCTCTTCTGCGTAATCGTCTGCTTTATGCTGGAACACAACGGAAACCGTCTTACAAATGATTGCCAGGACCTGACCAGCAGCTGCCAGCGGCATTGCGATAGCGATACCGGTTGCCACGTCCTGATGGCTGGCGATGACGAGGATCGTCGAAATAACGGAAGCCAGGGCTGCATCCGGTGCGATTGCAGCACCGATGTTCATCCAGCCGAGAGCCATCATTTCAAGCGTACCGCCGATGATGATACCAGTCGTCATATCCCCTAAAATAAGACCAGTGATCGTGCAGGCAATCAACGGACGATGCGTCTGCATCTCGTCCAAGCAGGACCCCATGCCTGCGATTGTCGCGAAGATAAAGATAAGCAGGATTTGAATAGAGCTCATTGTATATTCCCTCCATTATGTAATATGAATTTCCCCCGGCAGGGAGCCTTCCCAAACTGCCCCCTGCCAGTCATATGAAGAATATCCTTATTTCAGGACATCCATCAGCATAACTTTTTTGTCCGTATCAACTTTACGGATCTCCAGCTCGATGCCTTTCTCGTTGAGTTTCTTGAAGGCTTCGATGTCTTTGTCATCAACGGAGACAGCACCCGTGATCTGATGCTTGCCTTCCTTGAAGCTCATACCGCCGATGTTGACGCTCTTGATGTCAACGCCATGTTCGACCATGTAGAGAACGCTGGTCGGGTTCGTGAACAGCAGCAGGCATTTCTCGTTCTCGTATTTCGGGTTCTCATAGACGCGGATGGCCTTGTCAAGGTCAACAACGTGGGATTTGATGCCAGCCGGTGCAACCTGTTTCAGGAGCGTAGCGCGGATCGTGTCCTTAGCTACATCATCATCGCAGACGATGATGCGCGAGCAGCCCGTTACCTTCGACCAGACCGTGGCAACCTGGCCATGGATCAGACGGTCATCAATTCTTGCTAATACGATATTCATTATAAATCCTCCTCATCATCATCGGAAATCTGGCTGGCATGGAACGTCTGCGTGCCGTTCTTGCCGGCTTCGACAGCTTTCTCCATCAGTGCCTGGATGTCCGAACCATCATCGATCAGCTGAGCGCTGCACATCTCGATAAGCATCGGGAGATTCACACCCGTCACGATGCCGTAGTTCTCATTGCTGATAACCAGACGGCATGCAGCGTTGTACGGGCTGCCACCGAACAGGTCGTTCAGGAACAGGACGCCGCCCTCGCAATCGAGCTCAGCGATCGCTTCCTCGTACTTCTTGACGACATCGTCCGGCCCCTCGCCCGGAACCAGCGTTACGGCACGAACATTCTTCTGTTCGCCACAGATCATTTCACAGGATTTTACGAGCTCCTGTGCAAAGATGCCGTGCGTACCAACGATAATACCAAACATTCAAAGTACCTCCTTAAGAATACATTCCCCTATAACCACTTTCGTTTTGGTCGAATCTGAATGTTTTTGGCTTTTTGCCTTACGCCCTTATATATTGCAAGATGCGTGCCAACTTTGTGTATCAAAATGAAAAATTCTTCTTTCGCTTGATTTTACAGGGTTTTTTCAGATAAGTTTTTGCTATCCCGATACTGTTGATACACTTTTAATACACTTTCATATATTTTTTGATACGCTCTGATACTGTCAGAAAATAAAATATACCCAAACAAAATACACTATGGCGCATTTCTGCACCATAGTGTATCATATTGCATATTTTCTTTATTGTTTCATATCATATCGGCCATGAAATAGAACTCGTCTTCATCAAAGCGCAGCTTTAGTGTCTTATCGAATACTCTGGCCGCTTTTTTGACCGCTGCGAGTTTTTGTGTATCAACTGCAGATTTATCGCCCTTGTAGACCAGCGGACTGCGCGTGACGATACGCTCGAGCGCACAGCCGCAATGGACGATGATACGGATGCGCAGCGGATTGGACAGCTTGAGCCCCAGCTCCGTCTCCAGCTGCCGGTCGAACTCCAGCAAGCCGCCCATGATCTTGGCAGGATTCAGATAGGTCAGGAATTTCTGCAAGGATTCCTCGCAGAGTTTCTGCACCACCATGTTGCTTTTGACCTTGGGCACCATGCTTATCTTCCGGTCCAGCATGAGTTCCGCCAGCAGCTGCTCGCCTGAGCCATCGATAAGCTGTTCGAGGGAGATGAAGGGTACCTGCGCCTGCGGCTTTTTCATCCCCACAGCCGCTACGATATGGTAGCTTTTCGCGATTTCCTCGATGCGTTCATCCATATGCACCAGCCCGATGGGAATGACTTCCACAGAACGGCCGGCATTGCGCAGGATCTCTTCCACCAACGCCTTGAGCTTGAGGGCCGCGCCCTGCCCCGTCGAGCAGATCGTCACGATAGCCTCCGGGCCATTTTCGCCCTCGGCAACAGTCTCAGTCGAATCCACGGCTTCATAACCCTTGAAATTGCGCAGGGATTCATAGATGCTGTCAAGATCCATGCCAGCAATATCTACCTTGCGCATGGCCTCAAGGATCAACGGCGTCGACACCATGTCGAGGGTGCGGATAGGGATCTTGAGCTTCTCCGCCAGCATCGAGCCGATGTTGCAGAGCGAGCCCATATCCGCCAGGATCAGTACCCCCTTGGTGCACTTCATCGCCTGCAGCATCGCCGCCGTCTTGTCGAAGATGGCCTGCGGCTTGACCTCCAGCGGCATATCGATGGCGATGATATTCATATCGGCGGAGCTGAAGAGCTTCTGGGCGACGTCGACCATCGAGCTTGCCGTGCTCTTGCCATGGGTCGCCACCAGGATCGTGACCTTCTCATCAAGGTCATCATCATCGGAGGACTCCAGCAGCAGGGCGATATACTCGATCTCATTGCGCGGCACCTTCAGATGGTAGTGCTTCTCGACCATCTCGCCGATTTCGACCGCCACCTGCAAGCACTGCGAATCCTGCGGCACCGCGCCCTCGATTTCCGTATACGGGATCGACTCTTTCGATTTGACGCGCTTGAGGAACGCCGACAGATGCAGGCTGAAGGCATAGAGGAAGCGGTCGCGGTAGCTGCGATTCATGCGTTTCTGCACGAACAGCGAAACCTGCTCCGAAAAATCCACGAGCGCTTCGTCCACAATCTTCAGCAGGCGTTCGCGCGTCGTCATATTGACCGAATGCTTCTTATTATAGAGGTCTTTGACATAGACATTGACATCGGTCGCCACGATCTGCTTGATGAGATCATCGCTGATGCCCTCGCCCTTCAGCAGGGCCACCTTGTCCTCGACCACCTGATACAGATTGAAGCCGCCTTCGCCGCCGCTCTCATCCTCAAGCTGCAGTTTCCGCCCCGGCGGCGATACCACCAGCGGTTCGCTCACGTACTTCGTCAGCTCCGTCAGCGCCTGGCGATTGGCCGACAGCGTCAGCAGGCCGTCCTTGACGTTGCCCGGCAGCATCTTGAAATCGACCTCGATATAATTGGGATTGTCGATGCCATTGAGGAAGGCCTGGGCACACAAGAGCTTGATGTTGGACTTGAGCTGGCCGACATTGCCGCTGCCGATGCTGCCGATCAAGGCTTTGACCGACTCCACGCTGATGCGCACCGGCTTCTTGACCCGCTGGGCCTCATCCATGAAGAGCAGCTTGAGTATGTCGAGCTGTTCTTCCAGCGTGCGCTCAGCCAGCGGCCGTATCGTGATGATATTCGGGATGCGGCGTACGAAGGTGCGCGTGAGCGCCGAGTTCGGGTCCTCCGTCGTCGCGCCGATGATCAGGACCTTGGCCCTGCGGCTGCGCGTCGTCTCGCCCAGGCGGTTGAAGGTACCCGTATCCATGAAATAGAAAATCATCTCCTGGCCTTCCGGCGGCAAGCGATGAATCTCATCAAGGAACAGCACACCGCCATCGGCCTCCTCCACAAGACCAGCCTTCGCTGTATCTGCGCCGGTGAATGCCCCTTTGATATGTCCAAACACATGCGAAATCAAAAGCTGCGGATTGTTATAATAGTCCGCACAATTGAACGTAATGAACGGCGCCTCATTGCCAAAACGATGCATCGACTTGCCATAGGCAAACATCATATGCGCAAACAAAGTCTTGCCGACACCGGTCTGGCCAACAATCAATGTATGCAAGCCATCCGGCGGATAAAGGATGGCCGCCTTAGCCTGCTCGACCTGCCGCTTGAGACTCTTGTCCGCACCAATCAGATGCTCAAAGGGATTCGTATCCGCCGCACTTTCGCCGCTGGACTCCCGGCACTGGCCAATATCCTGGAACTGACAGGGCCCCACCCCAAAATCCGTATCCAGCAAAGTTTCCAGCGTCTCCTTGTCAAAATAACGCACCGGCCGGCCCGCAAACTTGACAATGCGGTCCTGCCGATGCAGTTCATTGAGTTCCTTAGATACATTGTTGCGCAGGATATCGAGCGCGGCTGCAATCTCCTGCGCATCAAAGCCAACCTGTCCCGTCAGCTTCTCTTTCGTATAGGCTGACGACTTTTCCTGGATGTAATGATAGATGCGCTCACTGCGTTTCATCCGTATTCCTCCATTCTGATACTCTATCTTCCATTATAACAGTGTATCAAAAAATAGCAACGGCCGGCAGTGACGACTGCCGGCCGAAAAGCTCTTGCTGCTTATTTCTTTTCCGTTTGCTGGTCTTTTGCATTCTCTTTGAGCGCTGCCAGCGAGAAACCCTCAAGCTGTCCTTTCTTATTGAACAGCAGCTCACAGCGTACCAGCTGTTCTTTCTCAAAGTGCATGAGATAAATCATCTGATCCGCCTGATCGAAGCGCGTCCAGCTGATAAAGCGGGATTCCTGATATTTCCCGTATTTCTGGCTGAGCTGCGACAAATTCTTTGCCAGATCATCTTGCGAGATCTTCTTCTGTCTCTCTGGGTCCAGCAATTTGATAACCGCTGCCGAATCCTGCTTGACAAGCATGGCATCCATCCATTTAACAGCAATCTCCTGCTCCCCCGACAATGCCGCAGCATCCGGCGTCGCCGCCAATGCATTAGCTGAAAAAGCCAGCAAGCAAGCCATGCATAACGCTGCAATATATTTCTTCATCTCAAAAATCCCCCTCTGTATCGATACTCTGATATTATGTCTATTGTATCACAGATCCTGCGCGAAATCCCAAGAAAAACATTAAAATCTGTCTGGGCAGTAGGCCGTCCCCCCCTTCTGTCCTGCCCAGGGGCTGCTGACAGCCGCGTTTTCATCTATGTGTTTTCAGGTTTTCCCACGAAGACAACAGGCTCGTCAGCCAGTGCTTTGAGCTCCCGCTTCCGCTGGTACATCTGCATGTCCGCCCGTTCAAAGATACGCTTATAGCTCTTGTCCTCGCCGGGCTTGTATTCCACCATGCCCACCGCGATGACCACAGAGCCATTCTGCCTGTTGGCCTCTATCTGCTGGTTGAAGGCCTGCAGCAGCCGGTGCCTGTCTTCATAGTCTTCCTGTTCGAGGACAGCTACGAATTCATCGCCGCCCACACGGTACACGGGACTCTTCTTGAAGACCCCGCATATCAGCCGGCAGGCCTTCTTGATGAACGCATCGCCGATATCATGCCCTAAGTTGTCATTGACTTGCTTCAGGTCATTGACATCAAAGACCGCAATCGCCAGATTCCTGATTGTGCCATCGGCGATCTGCCTGTCGATCTGTTCTCCTTTTTCCACATAGGCCAGCTTGGTCTTGACCCCCGTCAGCGCATCCGTATACGCGAGCTTCCAAGCGTTCTTGAGCTCCTGAAAATGCTCTTTCTCCCGCTCCAGCGCGATCTCCAGGCTGGAGCGGTACTCCTCCCGCTCGTTCTCGATGACAAAAGTGCGCAACAGGCAGCACCCCAGCATATAACTGATGGCATAGAGGGGATAGGTGGGGAAGAAGATCTGCACCGCCACGAAGACCATCATGATCAGGCCGGAAAGGCCAATCGTCCGATGGCGCTGCCGCTTCCTATCCACGCTGTGCAGCGATACGGAAAGGGTATATACCGCAGTCAGCAGCAATAATGCCACCTGTGCGATGAACATCAGCTCCCGGGCTATGCCAGTCTGATAGACACCCTCGCCATCAAACCAGAACATGATCGGATACCAGCGGTTGAGCGGCGTGACGATGAGCACATAGACAAACAAGATGCGCCCGGCATAGATCAGCAGCTTGCTGAAGCCTGTCCGGCTGCCCAGATACTCCACCGCAAACCTTGCCCAGAGCAGGATGCCTGCTGCCATCACGACAAAATACACTTCGGTATCTATGTACAGCCAGCTGAGCCAAGACTCGACATAGAGCCAGTACCAAATCATATCGGTGAAATAATAAGCGATGACCGCATACAGGAAATAGCGGTAACGCTTTTGCACCGGCGAGTCCGCTGCATCTGCCTTTTTCAGCAGGACATCATGGTTGATGATGAGCAGCACCAGCAAAGCCAAGAAATCAATCAAGCAATAATAGTACATAAGATTCCCTGCCTCCTCGCGGATCCATCAAATCTTTCGTCAGTAATACTATTCGCGAAAAGAAAAAAAAACACCTGCCTGAAATATAAAAAACCAGCCACATCCCCGCGAAGGAATCGCCCCTCTGATCGCCGTCATCACCGGCCCTCGGAACGGCCTGGCCATCAGCAAGCGCAAAGCCGCCGAAATCAACCAGCCGGCCGGGAAGCGCAGGCCCGCGCGAAAACAAAAAGAGCTGTTGCCAGCTGCAACAGCTCTTTTCCTGTCATGCGATCAATCCACGAGCTCGTAGCCGGCCGCCTCGATGACCGTCTTGAATTCCTCGCGGGGAATCTCGCGGCTGGCCGTCACCTCAGCCTTGCCGCCCTCAAGGTCAACCGTGACGCTGGTGACGCC
Source organism: Pseudoselenomonas caprae (assembly GCF_008271345.1). Taxonomy (NCBI): domain Bacteria; kingdom Bacillati; phylum Bacillota; class Negativicutes; order Selenomonadales; family Selenomonadaceae; genus Pseudoselenomonas; species Pseudoselenomonas caprae. Next base: position 42,342 of record NZ_VTOZ01000017.1, on the reverse strand, counting down.
ATCCATCTTGGCCAGCGCATCGTTGACGTGTTTCTGGCAATGCTGGCACATCATGCCCTCAATCTTCAAAGTCGTTTTCATCTCTTTCTCCTCCTTATGTTCCTCTATACCCCTATGCTCCGCAGCGGCCCCGAGCCCCGTTCCTGCCACGACAGGCTGGAACCAGCGCAGCCGCAAAGCGTTTAGGCAGACGCAGACACTCGACAAGCTCATGGCCGCCGCGCCCACGACCGGCGAGAGCTTGATGCCCGCTGCCGTATAGAATACCCCCGCCGCCAGCGGGATGCAGATGACATTGTAGAAAAATGCCCAGAACAAATTCTCGCGGATGTTCCGGATGACCGCCTTCGACAACCGCACCGCATCGACCGCAGCGAGCAGATCGTTCTTCACGAGCACGGCATCGGCACTTTCGATGGCGATATCGGTGCCGGCACCGATGGCGATGCCGACATCCGCGCGTGCCAATGCCGGTGCATCGTTGATGCCATCGCCGATCATCGCGACCTTATGGCCCGCAGCCTGCAGCGCCGCGATGTGCTCTTCCTTATGCGCCGGCAGGACGCCTGCAATGACCCTGGGGATATCCAAGCGGCGGCGGACGGCCTCAGCCGTGCGCGCATTGTCGCCAGTCAGCATGACCACATCGATGCCCATGGCCTTGAAGCGGCGGATTGCCTCAGCACTCGTCGGCTTTTCCGTATCGGCCACGCCAATGATGCCGACGAGCTGCGAGCCCCGCGCAAACAGTAGCGGCGTCTGGCCCGCATCCGCCAGCGCATCGATGCGCTGCTGGCAGCCTTCGAGCACGACGCCCTGTTCCATCAGGAACTGGGCATTGCCCGCCAGCCAGGTCTCTTTCCCCTGCTTGGCTTGGACGCCGCGGCCAAAGACAGCCGCAAACTCCGTCATCGCCACGGGATGCACGCCTTGCTCACGGGCATAAGCCACTACGGCCTCGGCCAGCGGATGTTCGCTGCCCTGTTCCAGGCCCGCAGCTGCCGCCAGGAGCTCCGGCGCACTGATCCCCAGCGGCTGGATCTCCACTACCCGCGGCTTGCCCTCGGTAATCGTACCGGTCTTATCCAGGACGACGGTATCGATAGCCTGAGCCAGTTCCAGGGCCTCGCCGGATTTTATCAAGATGCCGTGCTCAGCCCCCTTGCCCGTGCCTACCATGATGGCCACCGGCGTCGCCAGCCCCAGCGCACAGGGGCACGAGATGACCAGGATCGATATGGCAATCGAGAACGCGAACTCCACGCTGGCGCCCAGCAGGAGCCAGATGCCGCCCGCAGCCAGAGCGATGGCAATGACCGCAGGGACAAAGACGCCTGCGATCTTATCGGCAAGCCGCGCGATCGGTGCCTTGCTGGCACTGGCCTCATCGACCAGCCGGATGATCTGGCTGATGGTTGTATCCTCGCCGATACGCTCAGCCCGGAAATGGATGAAGCCTGTCTTGTTGATGGTCGCTGAGACCACCGAATCGCCAGCCCCCTTCTCCACGGGAATGCTCTCGCCCGATATGGCCGACTCGTCCACGCTCGTCGTGCCTTCCACTATCACACCGTCCACCGGGATCCGCTCGCCCGGACGGACAACAACGATATCGCCCACGGCCAGTTTCTCCACAGGAACTAGCTGTTCCGTCCCCGCCCGCAGGACCACCGCCTGCTTCGGGGCCAGATCCATGAGCTTTTCGAGCGCCCGGCTCGTCTGTCCCTTGGCCCGCGCCTCAAGATACTTGCCGACAGTGATCAGCGTGACAATCATGCCCGCTGACTCGAAATAGAGGTTCTGGCTGTACTCCAGCACGAGGGCCATGTCACCATGGCCCAGCCCCCAGCCGATGCGGAAGATCGCAAAGACGCCAAACAGCGCAGCTGCCAGCGAGCCCATGCCGACCAGCGTATCCATATTCGGCGAACCTTGAAGCAGCGTCCGCGCCCCCACGATATAGAAGCGGCGGTTCAGATACATGACTGGCAACACGAGCAGCATCTGCAGGAAGGAAAAGGTGACCGCATTCTCCGGCCCGTCAAGCAGGGCCGCTATGCCAGCTGGCACGGGCATCCCCAGCACCATGAAAAGCATTGCATGCATCGACACGGCCATGACTGGCAGCAGGAACACCACCGACCAGACCAGCCGGCGGCGCAATGACACGGCCTGCGTATCGGCCATCTTCTCCTGGGGGACCGCCGCCGTCCCATCCCCCTGGCAGCTGGCTCCGTAGCCAGCCCCTTCGACCGCTGCCACGATGGCCGCCGGATCTGTGAGCTGCTCATCGTACTCAAGCTGCATGCTGTTGGTCAGCAGATTGACATTGACGGCCTGCGTGCCTGCTATTTTCTCGACGGCCCGCTGCACTCTGGCCGAGCAAGCCGAGCAGGTCATACCTGTAACCGTGAATTTTTCTTTTTTCAAGAGTTCACCTCCACAATAAAATCAATAATCATTCGCATGACTATAAATGTATCTTATACGTGAAAGGCTCCGATGTCAAGGCAGAAAAAAGGCCCTCCCCGCAGGGAAGGCCTCAGCCATCAATCTCAGTCCTGTTTGCTCATGAGGATCTTCTTCGCAAACAGCGCCACGCAGCAGACAGCAAAGATGATACCGCACGGATACGTGATGCTCGTTGCCAGCTGGAAGCCCTCTGGCGCTTGCAGGATATACGTGAAAGTGACCGCCGACATGAACGTTGCTGGTACGGCGGGGATCATCCACGCCTTGCTGCCCTTGTGGACGCGGTAGAGATAAGTCGCACCCGTCCAGAGGACAATCATGGCCAGCGTCTGATTCGTCCACGAGAAATAACGCCAAATGATGTTGAAATCCATCTGTGAGAGGATACCGCCGATAGCCAGCAGCGGCACGGCAAACAACAAGCGCTTGAGCGCCTTGGTCTGCTCGACGCCGAACCAGTCAGCCAGCGTCAGGCGCGCACTGCGGAACGCCGTATCACCCGAAGTGATGGGGCAGGCGATGACACCGAGCATTGCCAGCGTCGCACCGATATAGCCGGTCATGCTGCCCGAGCCACCCATGAAGCCGACGCAGATATCATAGACTACCGAGCCAGCGCCGCCAGCAGCCATGGCCTTGGCAAGCCCGCCCGTGCCATCGTAGAACGTGACACCAGCAGCGGCCCAGATCAAAGCGATGATACCCTCGGAGACCATCGCCCCGTAGAATACCGGACGGCCCAGGCGCTCATCGCGGAGGCAGCGGGCCATGATCGGTGACTGCGTGGAATGGAAGCCCGAGACAGCACCACAGGCAACCGTGATGAACATCAGCGGCCAGATCGGCATCGCATCCCCTTTGGGATGCAGATTGGCCAGCTGGAGCTCCGGCATCGTATGCCCGCCGACACCGAAGAGCATGCCGCCCATGATGCCCAGCGCCATGATGATGAGGCAGGCGCCGAACAGCGGATAGAAGCGGGCGATCAGCGCATCGATCGGCAGCAAGGTTGCCAGGAAGTAGTAGAGCAGGACGCAGGGCAGGACAACCGTGACGGCCACACCCGTGAGTTTCGCCAACAAGCCTGCCGGCCCCGTCATGAAGACAGTACCGACGAGTACCAGCAGCACTACGGAGAACACGCGCATGATGAACAGCATCGTGCTACCCATGTGATGGCCGACGACCTCGGAAATACTCTTGCCATCCTCACGCAAGGAAATCATTCCCGAAAGGTAGTCGTGGACGCCACCGGCAAAAATCGTACCGAGGACAATCCAAAGGTATACCGAGGGCCCCCAAAGCGCACCGCCCAAAGCACCGAAGATCGGGCCCAGGCCAGCGATGTTGAGCAGCTGGATCATGAAAACACGCCAGGTCGGCAAGGGGATGTAGTCAACGCCGTCGTTATGGACGAGGGCCGGTGTCGGCTTGTCGGTCGGGCCGAACAAGTTGTCGACTATCTTGCCATAGATGAAATAACCACCGATAAGTGCCAGTAAAGCAATCAGAAATGTAACCATTGAGTGTCCCCCCATTCTAAGATTGAAAATACAACTGAAACGATTGATTGCCTGTAAATTATCTTAGCATAAGTATAGTGAATTGTCTATATATTCCGAACTATATGTGATAAAGTTTTTGTATTATTTTGATAACTCCAAGCTATAAAAAAACCGCAGAACGTCAGCAGCGTTCATGCGGTAGTCTCCGATATCCAGTTTCAGCGCTCATGCAGGATGTAATCGACATCCTCGTCGATTATCTGCAGCATCACATCAGCAAATTCCGGATCGAACTGGCTGCCCCGGCCCTTGGCGATCTGATCGCGCACGACATTCTGCGGCAGCACATCGCGATAACTGCGCTTGGAAGTCATCGCATCATAGGCATCAGCCACAGCGATGATGCGCGCATAGATGGGAATCTCATCGCCCTTCTTGCCATCGGGATAGCCCTTGCCATCGAAGCGTTCATGATGCGAACGCGCACCGATCGTCAGCTCCGGGAACTCTGCGACAAGCTCCAGTATCTCCGAACCGATGACCGTATGCTCCTTGATCTTGTCGTACTCCTCATCTGTCAGCTTGTCGGGCTTGTTGATGATGGCTTCCGGCACGCCGATCTTGCCGATATCATGCAGCAGCCCCATGAAGTAGATCTTCTGCTGCTCCTCTTCATGCCAGCCCAGCTTGTACGCGATGAAACGCGCATAGCGGCCTACGCGCTGCGAATGGCCGCGCGTATAGGCATCCTTGGCATCGATGGTCTTCGCGAGCGCCATGACCGTCTCCTCGAACAGCCGCTGGCTCGATGCCAGACGCTCCTCAGCGAGCCGCGTCTGGCGCCTGACCTCGCTGCGCAGATGACGATGGAGGTACTCAAGCTCCAGTACCTGCTCCACCTTCTTGACGACGATGATGGGCACGAAGGGCTTGCGCACGATATCAAAGGCGCCAGCCATCGTGATTGCAGCCTCAGCCTTCTGGCTCTGATCCGTCGTCATCATGATGACCGGGATTTCCCGCAGCTGCACATCCTCACGCATGCGGCGCAAGAGCTCGAAGCCATCCATATCCGGCAGGTCTGCCGACAACAGCACGAGGTCCGGGCTGGTGTTTCCCATATAGGCCAAGGCCTCACAGCCCGCATTCACGCCCCAAAGCTTCACGCGCAGTGCCAGGATATTCTTCAATTGTTTGCGATCGTTCTCGCTGCCATCCACTACCAGCACCGAGGCTTGCCGCATCAAATCCATTTGCATAAACTCGTATCACCTATAAGCAAAAATTTTTTCTGAAACAAACCCATTCCTTACAATTATCGATACTTTCCTTATTCTATTTTGCCTTGTTTCCTTGAAAAATGCAAGTATTACGTCCTGCAGGCGATCTTTCAGGCAAAGCTTTGCCGGATCTGCCGCTCGATGAGGCCACTGACGGTCCTGGCCAGCTGCCCGATATCCTCGCTGCGGGCAGCATCCTGCCCATATATCGCCTGCACCGCCGCCCCCGTCACTTCCCCGGGCAGGATGCTGTTCACCAGACCGATGAGCTGTACGCCCTGCTGGCGCAGCTGACGGGCAGCAGCCGCCGTATCCTGGATGGCCGCCTCCGCCATATACCGCCTGCCCATGCGCATGCCGTCCCCCGGAAGCCCCAGCTCATCACTCGGATTCGCATCGGTCAGCACCAGCAGCAGCTGCTTGTGCCCGCCTGCGGGACGCAAGAGACGCGCCGCGGCCAGCAAGGCCAGACCATCCCGGTTCCAGCCACGCGCCGCATAGCCGAACACCCCCGCCGCCTCTGGCTCGGCAAAGGACTTGAGCTGACATAGCACCGTGACACCACGCAGGCTGCAAAAGGACAGCACTTGGACAGGGATCCCGCAGGCCAGCAGGCTCTGGGCGATCACATAGGCCTGCGCAGCGATGATGCCCTGCTGGCTCCGCCGCGACTCCGAAGCATCCAGCAGCAAAGTCACTGCGAAGTCAGCCTGCAGGCTGTCCTGCCAGGCGGTAAACACCCGGCTGTCCTGCAGATACGACGCACGCCACACGCGGCCGGCCGCCAGCCTGCCCTTATGGGCGGGCACCGCCAGCGGCTGCCGGTATACCGACAGGCAGTCCTTCAGCCGCGCCTGCAGCTGGCGCATGGCCAGCCGGTACCGCGCCTGCTTTTCCCGCCAGAAGGACCGGTTGGCCACCCGCGCCTTGTCATCGCCGCCCGCAGCATAATAGAGCTGTGCCCGGGCATGGCTGCCCTGGCACAGCTCAGCTTCGATGAGCTGCCGCTGCGCCTCCGTCAGCAGCGGTGCCCCGAACACCTGCCGGATCGCGGCCATAGCTGCATTCCGCCCCGGCAGCAGGTCATAGCTTTCCGTGCCATCACTGCCCATAGCACCGGAGCTGGTGAGACGCTGCCACGCAGGTGGTGCCGGCTCATGTGGCAGCAGCCTCCGCAGCCAGGCATTCAGGCGGCTCCCCAGCGAGATATGCCAGCTGGCTCTGTATCCCGCCGACCAATGGAACACGAAAAAGCGCCGCAGGATATTCTCTGTGCGCGTAATGATTTCCTCAGTTGTAAGTCCAGCCGGATAGTCAAGGGCCGCATACAGGCGCTTGTCCCAAGGGTTGCGGATCCCTGCCGGCTCCCCCAGGATCTCATGGCAGCGTCCCGCTCTGAGCGTGTGGATGACTTCGCGGCGCAGCATGAGGCTCTGCAGCGAGACATCGATATCATCCTGGAGGAACTGCCGCGCATGCTCGCGGCGCAGCTCTGCCAGCACCGGCCGGACTGGCAGCTCCCGCCGGAAGACCGCCTGCTCGATGCCGAGCCAGAGGATATCTGCAAACGTCTCATGCAGCAGCGAGGAATCAAGGGTCCGCACATAGGCCGCCAGCTTCTCCGCATCGTAGTACCGATGGGCAAAGCCCACGATCGAATTGAGATAGATATCTGGCGTCCCATCGCGGTGGAACGCCAGGAAATCAGGCTGGAAGCCATACTCCCCGGCAGCCGTCCAGACGATATTGAGTGCCCGCCGCTGGCGGCTTTCCCTGCTGCCTGTCCGCATAGCCATCCCCGCTTTCAGTCAAAAAGTTCCGCGGATGTCATGCCAGCTGCGATGCGCAGCGCGATGACATCTGCCACGAGTGCACGCTCCTCGGCATCAAAGCATTTGTTCACCAGTCCCATATCCAGTGCCTGCCGCACGGGCAGTCCCAGCTCCACAAGATGCAGGGCATCGAGCAGCCCGCGCAGGTCCACCGCCTTGCTGCTGATTTCCGCCTGCGCGCACTTCTGCTGCAGGTCGAGGAACAGCTGGGCCATCAGCCGGCGGCCAGCTGCCTTCAGCCGGGCAAACTCCGTCCCGATGAGCTGCTCCAGCCCATCGCCATCCAAGAGCGGCAGCTGCAGGACGACAAACCGGGAAGCCAACGCCTCATTCAGTTCCCGCGTCCCTGCATAGCCATGGTTCATCGTCGCCAGGAAACGGGTCGCCGGATGGATGTGCAGGCGGCCGTAACCGGGAACGTCAAGGATGCGCCGGAAATCCAGCAGCGAATGCAGGACTGCCAGCGCTTCATTGCGCGCCATATTGATCTCATCGAGGACGCCGAAGCCACCAGCCTCAGCGCATTCGTATACTGGGCCTGGCCGGAACTCCACCGCCCCTTGGCGGAAGGTATCTGTCCCGAGCAGATACGCCGCGTCCATGTTGATGTGGAACGATACATTCCAATCGGGGCGGCCAAAAATGGCGGCGAGATTTTCCGCCAGAACATTCTTGCCAGTGGCTTTCGGCCCCACCAGCAGCAGGTTCTCTCCTGCCAGCACGGCCGTGATCGCGGCCGTGAGGATCTCCCGCCCATAGTAATGATAGCGCGGGACAACCAGCGGACGCTGCCCCTGCCATGGATATTGCTGGCGATAGCGGTCTACCGCTGCCAGCAGCCGTCCATCCAATCCCTGCCGCTGCAAAAATTCTCTCATGACGATCATCGTCTCCGTTCCCATCAATCGCCCACGGTGATATGGACATCCTTGGCCAGGCCGCTCTCATTGATCGCGCCGGTGATGATCTCGCCAATGATATGGCCCCAGTCGATACCGTTCCCCGTCTGCCGCTGCGGATTGCGGGCCGGCGTCCGGCGCTGCGGCTGAGCCGCCTGCGGATGGGCCTTGTCATCCGCCCGCTGCAGAGCCTGATACATCTCACGGTCCGTATGGTCCGACGCATCCCAGGCCAGCTTGAGCTCCTCATAGGCCTCCTGCCAGCGTCGGCGGTCATAGAATATCAGCCCCCGGTAGTAGTGCGCGCGCCAGACCGGATAGATATTGTCGTTATGGGGGACCCGCTGGGCTTCATTGAAGTCCTCGAGGGCCTTGTTATGCGCGTTGAGCTCATAGTATGCACGCCCGCGCAGATAGTAAGCATACGCCAGTGGGCTGTCCGTCACGGACTTGTCGGCGATGACCTTGGTAAGCTCGCTGACAGCCCGCGTCTGCTCACCGCGCTGGATCATCGCGACGCAACGGTCGAAAACCTGTCCGAGATCGTACTGCGTCTCCAGTTTCGTCCCCAGCCGGTCCTTTTCCGCGCCCCGGGCCTTCTTGTACTTTTCCAGCAGCTCTTCATTCTGCTTCTTCAGTTCATCCCGCTCTTTCTGCAGCTTTTCCAGCTTCGAACGGTTGTCCATCATCGCCTTGAGGTCGATCTTGTCCGTATCCACCTCGGCCGTGATCGTCACCGTATAGCGCCAGACGCCATTCGTGAGATCTGGCTCAGCCTTCTCATCCGTGACCTTGAGTATTGCTCCCGATATGACCTTCACATCGTCCTCGCTGAGCTGCATGTTCTGCGTCTTGGAATAGCTCTCCACATAGACTCCCGCCTTTTCCGTAGCGACGCGCATGGCCTCCTGCCGTGCAGCATCCTTGGCGATCTTGGGCGAGTCATTCTCCCCCATCGTATAGACGCCTGACGCCGTGATGACCTGCGGGGCCGCCTCGCAAGCAGCCACACCTGCCAAGAGCATGACCGCAGCCAGCAAACCAGTAAACAATCTCCCCATATGTACCACCTTTGCTTCTCATTCCCCAGAAATGCGTACTTGTTTATCCTCATGATAAGGAATTTAGTTGACAATGTCATTAATCGCAATTTATATTTCGATTAAATCGCTCTAGGAATATTTCTCCACGTTCCGCCAAAGTCCTGCCTACACAAAAAAGGCCTCCGATTCCTCGGAAGCCTCATGCTCTCAATGGAGCTGATTATAGGACTTGAACCTACGACCTGCTCATTACGAATGAGCTGCTCTACCAACTGAGCTAAATCAGCAAAGAAAAATGGAGCTGATTATAGGACTTGAACCTACGACCTGCTCATTACGAATGAGCTGCTCTACCAACTGAGCTAAATCAGCAATTTGTCAATCACTCTCGTAACTGACAGGATTTATTATAAGCGATGACAGCATTCCTGTCAACACTTATTTTTTATTTCCTTACATCCTTCTGAGACCGAACCAGCCACACGAGCCATCCCAGAAGACCTGGGTCTGGAAATCGACATGGCCATAGCCGTCCGTGCTCGTCACGACGAGCTGCTGGTCGACGATGCGCGAGGACAGCTGATGCCAGCGGTCAACGCGGAAACCGATATTGGCGAAGCTGTTCCAGGATACATAGGTCGTCCACTGGCCCATATGCTTGCCGATGAGCCAATAGCCGCAGTTCTTGCCATGCGCACCACGCGTAGCTATGATTTCAAACAGGCGCTTGCCCGGATCTGCCGTCTCGATTGCCCGCACGCTGAACTCCACTCCCGTATACAGGCCGTCAAAGCTGTTGAAGGACATGTAATCCTTCGTGCCATCGGCACTCATCAGGCGCATGACCTTGCCATCAGCGACAAATTTGATCTTCACGCCATCCTGGTCCGTCGCCGTCACCGTCTTGTCGGCAATCGTCATGCTCTGACTGATTCCCGTGACGACCATCGCATCGGCCTGCCCCTGCGCAAATACCATAGCCGATGCAAAACCAACAGCTGCCAACAATTTACTGATTCGATTCATGATGCATACACTCCTATCTTTGTTTCCATTCCTCTGGAAACTATTCTACCATCCAAAACTAATAATTCAACATTTATCCGTATATTCCTTCTTTCCAGCGATAAGTATGATATGCTACAATGAAGCCAGATATAGCGGACTGCTCCGACAGGCAGAAGGAGGCACACATGCGGGACATACGGCTGCTCCTTATCGAAAATTCCATATTCTTCCGGGACACCTGCGTCGAGGCCCTGCTGCAACGCCTGCCCAAAAGCAGCCTCATCGAACGGGCAGGAGATCCCATCGAAGCCCAGAACAAGCTGTCGCTGTTCCGCCCGTCTGTCATCCTCCTGAATTTTGCCATGGGTGTCATCACTGTCGACGGCAACCAATTCCTGCCGCTTCTTTCCAGCCAGCACCCAGAGCTCCCCATCATCACCTATGGACTCCTGAGCACCAGCCGCCGCACTGCCTTGGGCTGCGGCGCCCGTGCGCACGTCCAGAAGCCCGGCCCCGCAGCGGCCATGGCTGGCTTTTTTGATGAGTTGGCACAGCTCGTGCTCGCCCATGCGCCAAGCGCTGCCGATGACAGCAAAGCGGATAGCAGCGGGGTCGGCCCCGGTGCTGTGGTCACGCGGGAAATCTGGACGGCCACCATGCCCAGCAAGGGTTGGCTGCCCCTATCGCCAGCTGCCCAGCAGGCGATGCACGCCAAGGCAGAGCCCACGCCGCCTCCCGCGCCACTGCCACCAGCCCCGCCTGCACAGCCAGCTCCCACGGAGCCTGCGGCTGCAGAGCCACCGCCGAAGGCGGCACCAGTGCCGCCTTCGGCGGCCGCCCTTCCCCACGGACAGATCCAGCTGATTGCCATCGGCTCCTCCACAGGGGGAACCGAGGCCCTGTCGGCCATCCTCACGCAGCTGCGGCCGCCGCTGCCGGGCATCGTCATCGTCCAGCATATCCCGCCGATGTTCTCCCGGCTGCTGGCCGAACGGCTCAACACCGAATGCGTGCTGGCCATCAAGGAGGGAGCGACCGGCGATATTGTCCGTCCCGGCCACGTCTACATCGCACCGGGCAACAAGCATATGACCGTCCACCGGCAGGGTTCCCTGCTGGTTCTCGACTGCCGTCCTGGCGAGCCCGTACATAGCTGCTGCCCATCCGTCGACGTATTGTTCGACTCAGTCGCCAGCGAGGTCGGCAACCACGCACTAGGGGTCATCCTGACAGGCATGGGCAAGGACGGTGCTGCAGGGCTCCTGCGCATGCGCAAGCAGGGTTCACCTACCCTCGGCCAGGACGAAGCCAGCAGCATCGTCTACGGCATGCCCAAGGCTGCCTACGACTGCGGTGCCGTCGAGCGGCAGCTGCCGCTTGCCAGTATGCCAGCGGCCATCACCCAGATAGCACGTACTTGAATAAGAAACAAATAACCGGGGTTGTGATTTCTCACAACCCCGGTTTTCGTTCTATCAGCTGCCACAGATCAGATCTTGAACTTGCCGATAGCCGTCTGCATATCGGCCGCCATCTTGGCCAGAGCCTGCGAAGCTGCTGCGATTTCCTCATTGGACGCCGACTGCTCCTCGGTGGCTGCCGAGATGCTCGACGTGCTGTCTGCCGTCTTGCGGCTGATGGTATCGATCGAATCCACCGCCTCGACGATATGGCCGGCCCCCTCGGTCACCGTGCGCACCGAGGCATTGATCTCCTCCATCTGCGTGTTGATGCCATTGACCATCGACAGGATATCGGCGAACTGCGCGCCAACCTCACGGATAGCCGCTGTGCCGGACTTGACCTCATCCGTCCCCGCCTCCATCGACTCGACGGCCTCAGCCGTATCCTTCTGGATCGATGCGATGCGCTCCTTGATCTGCTCGGCCGACTCCTGCGACTCAGCGGCAAGCTTGCGGACTTCCTCAGCTACCACGGCAAAACCGCGGCCGTGCTCGCCGGCACGTGCTGCCTCAATGGCCGCATTGAGCGCCAGCAGGTTCGTCTGCTCAGCGATCGACGAGATTGCCTCGACAATCTGGCCAATCTTCTGGCTGTTCTCACCGAGTTTCTTGACGACCTCCGCCGAAGACATGACACTCGTCTCGATATGGCCCATGCGCGAGACAGCCTGCTCCATGAGCGTCGAGCCCTTCTGGGCCGCATCCGCCGTCTGCGTCGACGTATTCGAGACCACGCGGGCCTTGTCGGCCATGGCCGTGATATCCGTGAACACTGTATCGACATTCTTCTTGGCCGCATCGATATCCTTGAGCTGCTCCTCCATGCCTTGCGACACATCGCCGACCGTCTCCGCCACATGCACGGACGCTTCAGCCGACTGCTGCGCATTGGCCGTGAGCTCCTCGGACGAAGCCGCTACCTGCTCCGACGTCGACGCCATCTGCGAGATCAGCTTGCGCAGATTGCCGCTCATCGTATTGAAGGCCTGCGTCAAGGCACCGATCTCATCCGCCGATTCCACAGGCAGGTCATCCATGTGCAGATTGCCATTCGCCAGCTGGGTAGCGTGTTCCTCGAGGCCGGAGATCGGCGTCGTGATGCGGTTTGCAAAGGTCAGGAACACGAACATCGTGAGCAGCAGGCCCACCACGGTCAGCACGCCGTAGATGATCTTCATATGGTTGAGTGACGCGAATACAAAGGACTTCGGCACGGCAATCGCCATGACCCATCCAGTCGTCGGTACCGTCCGGTAGGCAAAGAGCTGCGTCTCACCGTTCCACTCCAGCTCGAAATACCCCTTGTCATTCTGGATCATTTCCTCGAAATGCTTGCCAACACCATCGACTTCTTTGACGTTCTTCATCGCCTCGCCGATGCCGGTCGTAGCCAGGATGTTGCCCGAGCGCTCCATGATGAGGCCGATGCCCTGACCGTGGTATTTCATCTCCTCAGCCTGTTTATCGAGCACGTCCAGTGCGATATCCGTGCAGGTCGCACCGATGAACTGACCTTCATTCTTGATCGGCGTCGCCACCGATACGACGAGCTTGCCCGTGCTGGCAGCTACATACGCCTCCGTGAACACCGTCTTGCCGGCGGCCTTGGCCTCTTTATACCAAGGGCGCTGCGTCGGATCTTTCTTGCCCGTCTCATCCGGCGAATAGAACACGCCGAAATAGCCATCCTCCAGGCCGATGGACATCTCCAGGATCTCCTTGTCCGAAACGATCGTGCCCATCGTTGCCTTCGTCTTGATGCGGCTCATGTCACCCTTCATCTCAGAGGCCGTGTTGGCGGTACTGACATCCACCGCTTTCTTCTCGCGCAGCCAGCCATCCAGGTTGGCGGCATCACGGGCTACCGTTGCCCGCAGCTCTGTCTCGACACTCTCCTGCAGATTCGAACTGGCCATGTAATAGCCGATGATTGACATGACCGCCATCAACAGGCCCACCACGCCCGCCAATGCCAGGAATTTCTGTTTCAATCCCATGATGATACCTCTTTCCTTTTTTCCCAAAAACATCACACTACATCAATTAATTTATTCGCCATTTCCCAGCAGATTCCTGCAAAAAAACTGCCACTTCGCCAAGAAGTGACAGTCTTTTTTATGCAATATGTTTCTTTTCGCGGTAGAGATACCCCAGCCAGAGGGCCAGCAGCCACACGGGCAGCAGGTAGACGGCCAGTGCCATATCAGGGATCTGCAGCATGAAATACCAGACCCCCACCAGGAAGGCGATGCAAACATAGTTGATGGCCGGATAGAACGGCGAGCGGAATTTCGCCGCTTTCCCCTGCGCCTGGCAATGGCGGCGGAACTTCAGATGCGTGATCGTGATCGTCATCCAGCTGATGGTCGCCGCGATTGTCGCGATCGACATCAGATACATGAAGACCTTGCCCGGAAAGAAGTAATTGAGGGCCACGCAGATCAGCGTGATGCCCGACGAGACGAAGATGCCTTTGACCGGCACGCCGCGCCCCGACAACTGTGCGAGGAACTCCGGTGCCTCATCCTTGCTCGCCAGGCCATAGAGCATGCGGCTGTTACTGTAGATAGCCGAGTTGTAGACCGACACCGCTGCCGTGAGCACGACGAAGTTCAGGATGTGCGCCGCAGCGGGCACGCCAACATGGGAGAAGATCTGCACAAAGGGGCTCGCCTCGGCCCCGACCTTGTTCCAGGGCCAGAGCGCCATAAGCACAGCCATCGTGCCGACATAGAACAGCAGGATGCGCCAGATTACCTGGTTGATGGCGCGCGGGATGGATTTCTCCGGTTCCTCAGCCTCGCCAGCTGTGATGCCGATAAGCTCGATGCCGCCAAAAGAGAACATGACAACCGCCGTCGCCAGCGCCAGCCCCCACCAGCCATTCGGCAGGAACCCGCCATTGACCCAGATGTTGCTGAAGTTATCGGGGAAACTCTGCGGCCCGCTCAGGAGCAGGTACAATCCAAGCACGATCATCAAGACAATGGCTGCGATCTTGATGAGCGCCATCCAGAACTCGAACTCGCCGTAGATGGTGACATTGATGAGATTAATGGCCGTGATGACAACCAGGCAGATAAGTGCCGCAATCCACTGCGGCAGGTCCGGATACCAGAACTGCATGTAGATGCCGACCGCCGTAAGCTCAGCCATCGATACCAGCACATAGTTGAACCAGTAATTCCAGCCGGACAGGAACCCTGGAAACTTGCCCCAATACTTTGTCGCATAGTAGCTGAACGACCCCGATACCGGCTCATCCACTGCCATCTCGCCGAGCATGCGCATGATGAAGAATATCACGATGCCGCCCAGAAGATACGCCAGCATGACCGCCGGGCCAGCCAGTGCTATCGTAGACGTCGAGCCATAGAACAATCCCGTGCCGATAGCGCCGCCGAGCGCTATCATCTGCAGATGCCGGTTCTTCAGCCCGCGTTTCATTTTCGTCGGTTTACCCATAGATTCATCTCCAATCCAAAGAATACCTGCCTATTATACCACCTCGCACCATCATGCTACAACATTACACTCTTGAAAATATAAAACGCCATATCTATCTCTACCGATAAAGATATGGCGTCTTTCCTGCTGCGAAATATCCTTTTAATAACGCTGCCGATCTTTAAGCGCACGTTCTACGTCACGCTTGGCCGCTTTTGCCTGCAGATCCTGGCGCTTATCATAGTTATGCTTGCCGCTGGCCAACGCGAGTTCCAGCTTCGCGCGGCCATGCTTGAAGTAGACCTTGAGCGGCACGAGGGTGAAGCCCTTCTCGCGTGTCTTGCTGAACAGCTTGATGATCTCCGCCTTGTGCATCAAGAGCTTGCGCGTGCGCAGCGGATCGTGATTGAAGATATTCCCCTGCTCATACGGGCTGATATGCATATGCTCGACGAAAACCTCGCCATTCTTGATGACAGCATAGCTGTCCTTGAGATTGGCCTTGCCGGCCCGCAGGGATTTGACCTCCGTCCCCTGCAGAGCCAGTCCTGCCTCAAAAGTTTCATGAATGAAAAAATCATGACGTGCCTTGCGGTTTTCGCAGGCAATCTTGATGGCAATGTTTTTCTTACCCAATAATGTTCACCTCACTGCCTTCAGTGGGAATAATTATTTACTGTTGGCCGTGCCGCCTTCCGTCTTGCGATACGGTCGCGGACGCCGCTTCGGAGCCTTCTTCGCCTTTTCCTTCTCCTGGCGGGCCTCCTCGCGCAGCTTGCGCTCATGATACCCCGGCGGATCCGGCCAGACTGCACTGTTGAGCCCCGTCACATAGACGCGATGATAGTCGCCCTCTTTGCCGCCACGGCGCTCCTCACGGTTGCGGGAACGGTCGCTGCCGCCCTTTTCCTGGGGCTTGGCCTCCTTATCCGCACGCTTGCGGCTGCCCTTCTGCGGCTGTGCCTGCTCCTGTTTCGGCAGCTTCTCGCCCGAAGCACCGCGCTTCTTGCCACGGCCGCCGCGCGAGCGTTTCTTCTTGGGCTTCTCCTCGCCGTCCACCGCATAGAGCTGCTCGACGACGATCTCGTCAGGGCTCATGGTAGCCTTTTTCGGCTTGCGCTCTCCGCGGCCTTTTTCCTTCTTGTCCTTGCCGCCTTTCTTCTCGCCTTTGCCCGCTTTGCCGGACTTGCCCTTGCCGCCACTGCGGCCGCCACGGACGGCGTTCTTCATGGCCTCCGGGTCATAGGCACCATTGTCCTTGAGCACGAAGTCGAGATTGCGCTCCTCGACGCTCGCGCGCACCAGCAATACCTCGACCTCGTCGCCCAGGCGGTATTTGGCCTGTGTGCGCTCGCCGACCATCGCGAACTGCTCCTCGACATACTCGTAGTAGTCATTGACCATCGTCGAGACATGGACAAGGCCCTCGACGCCATTGTCGAGCTCGACGAAGATGCCGAAAGCCGTGACGCCGCTGATGACGCCGGAGAATTCCTCACCGACGAACTGCGCCATGTACTCGATCTTCTTCATATCGGTCGTCTCGCGCTCGGCCTCGATGGCGATGCGCTCGCGCTGCGATGCATGGTCAGCCGTCTCTGGCAGCATCGTCTTGAGCTTGGCCTGCCGCTCTGCAGGCAGCGTCCCCGTCGCGAAAGTCTCGCGCAGCAGGCGATGGACGATGAGATCCGGATAGCGGCGGATCGGCGACGTGAAATGCGTGTAGTAACGGGCCGCCAAGCCAAAATGCCCAAGGCTGAGCTCGGAATAACGGGCCTGCTGCATCGAGCGCAGCGCCACGGTGCTGATGATGCGCTCCTCGGGACGGCCTTCGACCTTCTCGAGTACCTTCTGGACATCCATGGGCTGGATCTGTCCCGCCTCGTCCTGACGGACAAACAAGCCGAAGGCACCAAGCAGATTGTTGAGGCGCTCGATCTTCTCCGTCGTCGGCTGCTCATGCACGCGGTACATGAAGGGCAGATGTTTCGTATCCATATGACGGGCCACCGTCTCGTTGGCCGCCAGCATGCACTCCTCGATGATGGATTCGGCCAGCGAGCCCTCGCGCTTGATCAGCGCGATCGGATGCCCCTTCTCGTCAAGCTTGACCTTGACCTCCGGCAGGTCGAAGTCGATCGACCCGCGGCGATGGCGCTTCGCCTTGAGCACACCGCGCAGCTCCGCCAGCGTCTCCAGCATCGTGCCGATATCATGGTTGTCCGACAGGAACGGCTCCTCCTTGTCGACCAGCACCTTGTTGACGATATTGTACGTCAAACGGCGGTATACATGGATGACCGCCGGCAGGATCTCATAGCTCGTGATCTCGCCTTCCGGAGAGATCTGCATCTCGCAAGCCATCGCCAGGCGGTCGACGCCCGCATTGAGGCTGCAGATGCCGTTCGAGAGTTCCTTCGGCAGCATCGGGATGACACGGTCGACCAGATAGACGCTCGTACCGCGCGCATAGGCCTCGCGGTCCAGCGGCTGGTTCTCCCGGACATACCAGCTGACATCGGCGATATAGACGCCGAGGAAGAACGAGCCATCCTCATTCTTGCGTGCAAAGACACCGTCATCAAGATCCTTGGAGTCCTCGCCATCCACCGTCACGATGGGCAGATTGCGGCGGTCAGCGCGGCCACGGTATTCCTCTGGCGACGGCTCCTGCTCCACCGCATCGGCAGCTGCCTGCACATCCTCGGGGAATGTCTCCGACAGCTCATACTGGCGCATGACCGCCAGCACATCGACACCAGGATCGCCGACCTTGCCGAGTACCTCGATGACATCGCCCTCGGCGTTGCGGCGGCCATCCGGCCACTTCGTGATCTTGACGACAACCTTGCTGCCGGTCTTCGCGCCATGAAAGAATTTCTTCGGCACAAAAATATCCTGGGTGAGCTTCGTATTATCCGGCGTCACAAAACCAAAGGTCTTGCTGCTCTCAAAGGTACCGACAATCTTCTCATTGGCCCGCTCCAGGATGCGGATGATCTCGCCCTCGCGCGAACGTCCCGGCTCCTCCGACGGCGTGACACGCGCCACGACGCGGTCACCGTGCATAGCCGAGCCGATACCCGGGCCCGGCACGAATACATCCGTCTCCTCCTCCGACTCACGCACATCAGGGATGATGAAGCCAAAGCCCTTGGCCGTCATCGAAATGCGGCCTACCACCAAATGCATGCGGCTCGGCACACCGTAGAGGTCGCTGCGGTTCCGGATGATCGCCCCCTCCTGTTCGAGCTCCTCGAGGGCCTGCGGGAATTCCACCTGCTCGTCCAGCGTCAGTCCCATTTCCTCGGCCAGATCCTCTACCAACAGTGGCTTGTAGGCCGCTTCACGCATATACGCGACAATTCGTTCTTTCAAATCCATAAAGTTTCTTTTTCTCCCTTTTCCTGAAAGAGCACACCTGCCCTTTCCACTCGTTTCTCCTGCCAGCGCCACTTACGCGTCAGGCGCCTGCAGGAAGGCCGCAGCCTCAGCAAATACTTTCTCGCGTTCCGCTGCCACAGGCAGCAGATGGCCGGACTCCTCCAGCCAGCATATCCGGCGGATATGGCTTTGCACATGATCATAGATATACTCGGCACTGACAGGCGCCGCCGTATGGTCATCCCGGCTGTGCATGATGAGTACCGGTACCGTGACCTTGTCGATGCAGCCCTTCGTCTTCTCGATGACATCGACGAGCTCATGGACGCCGATAAGCGGCATCTTGCGGTACGTGTTGTTGACCGCCTCCGGCACTCCCTTGAGACGGCGGCGGGCCTTCGGGACGAACTGGTTATTGCAGACCTCGCGCGGCGGCAGGAACTTGATGCCGCGTTCCTCCGCGATCTGGATAGGCGCTGCCAGCGTGACCACCTTGCCGATCTTTTCCTCCGACGACAGCAGCAGCGCAAACAGCCCGCCCATCGAATGGCCTATGACATCGACGGTATCGCAGAAGCCCGACAGCAACGCATAGCCATCGCGGACAGAGTCCATCCAGTCCTCCCAGGTCATGTGGCTCATATCCTCAACCGTTGTCCCGTGCCCGGCCAGCCGGACCCCAAGCACCGAAAAACCGCGCGCATGCAGGTACTGCCCCATGAGCAGCAGCTCCGCCGGCAGTCCCGTGAACCCATGAATGAGCAGCACCCCTTCCCTGCCGCCCGGCAGGAAAAACGGCTCTGCACCAGGTAAAATCATCCTCTTGCCTCCTCTCGCCGTAATACAAAACGCCCCTGCTCTGATACTGCAGAACAGGGAACGCTCTCTCGTATTAGTTGGTCATGCGGGCAATCACGATCGTAATAACCGCAAATAAAGTCGCAAAAACCACGGTAACGCGTGCCAGCAGCGCATCCATACCCCGAGCTTTGCTCGAAAATACGGTATCCGCACCGCCGCCCATACCGCCCATGCCAGAAGATTTCGCCTCCTGGCCGAGCACCGACGCGATGAGGATGATTGCTACCAATGCATCTAATATCATCAAAACGGTAAGCAACATGTATGTAAGCCTCCCTTTAATTACAGTTTCCATATTATTCTACCATAGAGTAGCATTTCTCTGCAAGAAAAAGCGTCGAAAAACAAAAGAAGCCTCCCCCCAGGGAAGCTTCTTCCAATAGTCCGATATTCTTATCAGATAGCGTAAACACGGATGGAGTTCGTGTTCTTGCCGACAGCAGCCGAGTTGTCAACTTTGATACCCGACGTAACAATCGTCGTGTCGCCGCGTTTTACGTACTCGTTCTTGACAGCGGCAGCCGTTGCATTGCTGAGCATCTCGTCAACATCGTTCCACTCCGTGCCGAGGATAGGATATACGCCCCAGCGCAGGTTCAGCTGACGGACAACTTTCTCGCTCGGCGTGTAAGCAACGATAGCTGCTTTCGGGCGATACTTCGAAACGACTTTCGTCGTGTAACCGCTCTCAGTCGGCGTGATGATAGCCGGCGTATCGAGCTCATAAGCCATCTGTACCGTAGCATGAGCGACTGCACGCGTACGGGACTGGAGATGCTCGAAGCCGCGCTCGATGAAGAGATCTTTGTACTCCAAAGCGGACTCGATGCGGCAAGCAATGCGGTTCATCGTAGCGACTGCCTCAACCGGGTAGTCACCGGAAGCCGTCTCACCAGAGAGCATGATAGCATCCGTACCATCGAGAATAGCATTACCGACGTCGGAAACCTCTGCACGGGTCGGACGCGGGTTGCGCTCCATGGAATCGAGCATCTGCGTAGCAACGATGACCGGTTTGCCAGCCTTGTTGCACTTGCGGATGATTTCTTTCTGGATCAGCGGCACATCCTCAGCCGGAACCTCAACGCCGAGGTCACCACGAGCAACCATGATACCATCAGAAACTTCAAGGATAGCATCGAAGTTCTTGACGCCTTCGAGATTCTCGATTTTCGGGATGATCTCCATATGACCATTGTGCTCCTCGATGAGCTTACGGATAGCCAGGACATCAGCCGGACGCTGGATGAAGGAAGCAGCGACAAAATCCATGTCCTGCTCGCAGCCGAAGATGATGTCTTTCTCATCCTGCTCGGAAATCGGCGGCAGGCCCAGCGATACACCCGGTGCAGCAACGCGTTTGCGCGTGCTCATTTTACCGCTGTTCTGGATCGTCGTGACAATGTCTTTGCCCTTGATTTCATCAACCTTGAGTGCTACGAGACCATCGGACAGAAGCAGCGTATCACCCGGTTTTACTTCCGTATAGAGACCTTTGTGGTTGACGGAAACATGCGTCTCATCGCCCGGTACATCATCATACGTCAGCGTGAACTTGTTGCCCTTCTCGAGCATGACTTTACCGTCTTTGAACTCGCCCAGACGCATCTCCGGACCTTTCGTGTCCAGAACCAGGGAGATGACCTTGCCAGCCTTCTTAGCAGCCTCGCGTACCATGTTGATACGGTTCAGATGCTCCTCATGGTCACCATGGGAGAAATTGAAACGGGCCAGATTCATACCGTTTGCAATCAGCGCATCGATAACGCCCGGTTTCTCCGTGGATGGTCCCTGCGTGCAGATGATTTTCGTCTTCTTTAACATGTTGTAAATCCCCACCTATTCTTTTTACTCCATATTATCACAAGCAGCCTGCCTCCGGTTGCCCGGCGTCGCTGTGGCAGGTTCTGCTCACGGCCTGAACATTTGAGGGAACAATCCCTCTGACAGTTCCTATTCTACACGTTTTGCCCCTATAAGTAAAACAATTTCCGCCATATTCTGCCAAAATAAATATTTTCTGAAAACACACGCCTTGTTTGAAATTTATTGGTTTTATTCGCCCAAATAAACTATGCTTATTCGTATAATTCACGAATGAATCGTAACGCGAAAATCTCCTTAATTTTTCAATTCGATTTGACGATATACCAAGTAGGGAGGTTTTGTGCGCTCCACTACACAAGAAAGGAGGGATCATCATGTCCACCATCTCATCCATGGCCAATAACACGTATACCCTGTACAAGATGGCTGCGGGCAATACGCCCAGCACATCGTCTGGCAGCTCCAGCAGCTCGTCCAGCGCCCAAACGGAAACCAGCAGCAGTGCTGGTGGTACGAGTTCGGCATTTGCGACTGCAGCGGCCAACGTATCCTCGCTGAGCAATCTCGTGAACGCTTTTTCCTCGTCACATACGACGAAGAAGACGACCGCCGCTCAGGATTCGCTGACGGATCTCTGGTCCAGCTATACGTCTTCGGCCAGCTCATCGGGCAGTCTGGCGAGCCTCAGCTCCATCTCGGGCATCAGCACAAGTGCTTCGGAGCTCGTAAGCTCCTATGACGAAGCCAAGAAGGTCTTCACGACCCAGTTTGGCTCTGCCATGAGCGATCTCAAGGGCTCGGCCAAAGCAGTCGCCAAGATGGATTACAGCTTCAGCCAGAGCGACATCACCACGGCCGAAGACGGCACAAAGACGTATAGCGATCCGCTCAAGAGCGCCATCAAGAACGTCAAGCAGCTCGTCTCCGACTACAACGATGCGCTGAACCTGACCAGCGACTACAGCAGCGTCAGCAACCGCATGAAGTCCTTGGCCAATACGTTTGCCGACACGACATATCGTGCCGACAGCTATAAGCAGATCGGTATCAGTGTCGACAGTGCGACCGGGGAATTGTCTGTCGATGAGGACAAGCTTGCAGCCGCCCTCGTCGAGAATGGCAGCCGCGTCCAGAATGCCCTGGGCCAGAACGGCCTTGCCGGCAAGGCTGAAAGCCACGCCGACTTTGCCGCCGCGCAGCAGGACAAGGCTTTCCCGTCGATGCAGAAAATGCTCGGCAACCAGCTGACGCTGGCATCGGCCTACACGAATCCCAAGCTTCTCACGGCCAGCGTGCAATATGGCATGATTGGCAACCTTCTGAGTATGTCACTGTGACATATCCAATCCTTTCTTAAAAGCCTGCCTCAAAAGAGGCAGGCTTTTATTGACAGTATACTAGGACTTTGGTACTATGATATAAAGGTTTAAGGATTGGAGTGTAAACCGCCTATGACGACGGAAACCATGCCCGCAAGCGACGTGCTGCACGAGGAACAATTCATTCACATCACCACGAATAATGAGGACTATCGGCTTGACCTGCACGGAGTCATCACGGAGATTTCCCTGCGCTATCTGGCCATCCACATCGACTGTGCCCCAGACGTCTTTCTCGACGTGCCCGCAGCGGATATTCCCCTTGACTGTGCAGTCACGGGGAACGGCTGCGTCTATCGCTTTACCACCAGCTTCCGCAGCAGCTCCGTGCTCGAGGATATGACCTGGTGCCTGGAAAAGCCTGCGGACGTCAATCGTGTCCAGATGCGCCACTTTGTCCGCGTCCCCATTGCCCTGCCCATGCTGGTCAAGCTGCCCGGACGCTATGGCAATCTGCGCAACGCCACCATCACCACGCTGGTCGATCTGAGTGGCGGCGGTCTCTGCTTTGCGTGCAACGAGGAAGTTCCGCTGCAGTCACGCGTCGCCATCGCCATCCCGGGCGTACCGCTTTATGGCACCCTCAAGACTGACGCGCTCGTCGAGCGCTGCACTCCCATCGAGGTGCCCTCTGGCACCATCTATCATGTCGGCGTCTCACTGGAGGGACGCCTGACCCCGCGAGAACAGGACAAGCTCGTCCAAAGCGTTTTCTTTCTCCAACGCGACTATCTGCGCAAAGGACTGCGCATGCCCAATCTTGACCATACGCATCCCGCCAACGATAATTGAAAGACCTGCGAGGCCATTGCCTCGCAGGTCTTTTTTCATCAGCCAAAGCTGACGCTTATTTCATTCGTTTCACCGTGAAACGGCCCTTCTCGACCTCTTTGCGGTGACAGTGCGGGCACTCGTTCTCGATGAGTCCCGTATAGCCGCAGACCGGATCGCGGTCGACCGGATGGTTGATGGAGAAGTAGCCCATATCGGCATCATGCATGGCACGGACGACGCTCTCGAAGGCCTTGACGTTCTTCGTCGGGTCACCGTCCATCTCGATATAGGCGATATGACCGGCATTCTCAAGCGCATGGTACGGCGCCTCGATGCGGATCTTATCGATAGCTTTGATTGGATAGTAGACCGGCACATGCGAGGAGTTCGTCATGTACGCACGGTCCGTGACACCCTCGATCACGCCGTAGTTCTTGCGGTTGCTGCGCTGGAACTGGCCTGCCGTGGATTCGGCCGGTGTGCCGAAGGTCGACCAGTTCATATGCTCGTCTTCCGTATATTTATCGGTTGCCGCCCGCAGATGGCCGACAATCTTGAGACCCAGCTCCTGGGCCTCGGCGCTCTCGCCATGATGCTTGCCGATGAGCGCCTTGAGGCACTCGGCCAGACCGCAGAAACCGATGGAGAAGGATGCATGCTTGAGGACATCCTTGATGCCATCCTCATTCGTCAGCTTGTCGCTGTCCATCCAGACGCCCTGCCCCATCAGGAACGGATAGTTGTAGACGTGCTTCTGCTCGATGACATGCAGGCGGGCCAGCAGATAGTCGTGGCTGATCTTGATGTACTTGTCGAACAGCTGCCAGAATTTATCCATATCGCCCTTAGACTCAAGTGCCAGCTTCGGCAGATTGATGGTCGTGAAGGCGAAGTTGCCGCGGCTGCCGGACTCCTCCGGGCCGTTGATATTACTCATGACACGCGTGCGGCAGCCCATCGTCGCCACGACGCTGTTATAGTCGCCCGGCTTGTAATACTGCAGGTTGTACGGCGCATCGATGTTCACGAAGTTCGGGAACAGACGCTTCGCACTCGTCTTGCAAGCCTGCAGGAACAAATCGTAGTTCGGATCGCCCGGATTGTAGTTGACGCCGGCCTTGAGCTGGAAGACCGAAATCGGGAAAATCGGCGTCTCGCCATTGCCCAGTCCCGACCAGATGGCATTGAGCACCTCACGGACGGCCAGGCGGCCCTCCGGCGACGTATCCATGCCGTAGTTGATGGAGCTGAACGGTACCTGCGCACCTGCGCGGCTATGCA
Source organism: Pseudoselenomonas caprae (assembly GCF_008271345.1). Classification (NCBI taxonomy): domain Bacteria; kingdom Bacillati; phylum Bacillota; class Negativicutes; order Selenomonadales; family Selenomonadaceae; genus Pseudoselenomonas; species Pseudoselenomonas caprae. The sequence goes on along the minus strand of NZ_VTOZ01000017.1, from coordinate 17,887 downwards.
GTGTATTGAAGTTATGGATCAATGCCTCCATGGCCTGATGCGTCTCCTCGACGACATCGGCACAAGCCAGATGATAGATGACCTTGGCCATTTTCTCCACGCCGTCGGTATCCTTATGGTAGACCTCCGCCAGCAGCGTCCCGACCGCCTGTTCAATAGCTGCAATCGAGCGGCCGGCATCCGCATCCTCCGAGCTTTCTGTATAATGGCACGCATCGAAAGCCATGACCTTCTTGAATTCCAGCTTGAACTCCTCTTCTGTGCCGAAATCCCGGCAGGCGAACTGATACAGAAGTGCCTTGTAGGCCTCATCGATCACGGCCTTGTGGAACGACTTGCGCACGCCCTCCGCCATCGCGTAGTCGAAGGCATTGATGGACTGGCCGCCAAACATATCATTCTGATTGCTCTGGATGGCAATGCAGGCCAGCGATGCATAGGCACGGATGCTGTTCGGCTCGCGCAGGAAACCATGCCCCGTCGAGAACCCGCCGTGGAACAGCTTCAGCAGATCGATCTGGCAGCAGTTGAACGTGATCAACGAGAAATCCTTGTCATGGATATGGATCCAGTTCTCCTTGTCCGCCTCGCGGAACTCATCCGTCAGCACATAGTTATCGACAAAGTGCTTGGCACCCTCCGCACCGAGCTTGAGCATGATGCCCATCGACGCATCGGTGTTGATGTTTGCATTGTCGCGCTTGAGATCGACATCCACAGCATCAGCAAAGAAAATGTCGCGGTAGGAAGACATCAGGTGCTTCTGCGCCGCGCGGCGCTCGGCATGCTTCTGCCGATAGGTGATGTACTTCTTCGCCACATCATAGAAATTGTATTTCATGAGCTCCTGCTCAACGATATCCTGGATTTCCTCCACGCTGATGTTCGTACGATCCTGGATATCCCATTCGACCTGGCTCGTCACCTCATCGATGTCCTTGTCAGTCATCATCTTGCCGCCGTCCACGTTAGCGCCGGCAATAGCATTGAAAATCTTCTCACGATTATAGGCCACGGTATGGCCCGAACGTTTCGTAACTGTCTTTAAGTCCATAGACTATCCGGATATCCCCATATCTGCGGTATCCGATTCCGCCTCCCCCTATATATTGTGGTTGTTTATTGTCGTAACGGTATATATTGTACCAAAGAACCCCTTTCCTGGCAATGGCAAAAAGTCACTGCCAGGGGCACAAACAGACACAAAAAGGGCAGGAAGCCTTTCCGCTCCTGCCCTTGCACGCCGAGAAAATTATTTTTTATTTCCTTCGCAATTGGCTTCGCCAAGAATCTCCATCAACTGGTACAACAAGCCATAAAGGACTTTGGCATCGTTGCGGTCAAAGGACGTCACCTTGCTGCGCATGGCCGCAGGCACAAAGGCTGCCTCCTGCTTGAGTGCCCGGCCCTCATCCGTGATGCAGGCCATGACCACTCGCTCATCTTCGCGCGAACGCTCACGGGTCAGATAGCCCTTCCCTTCCAGTTTCTTGAGCAATGGGGTGAGCGTACCGGAATCAAGGTGCAGCTTCTGTCCGAGCTCTTTCACGCTGATCTTTTCCTCTTCCCACAACACCATCATCGTGATGTACTGCGTATACGTAAGCCCCAACTCATCCAAATACGGCCGGTATGCCTTGACGATCTCCCGCGCACAAGCGTATAGCGGAAAGCACAACTGATTCTCCAGGCGTAACGGATCCGTTTTTTCCATAATAACTCCTCGCTTCTTTCTTTAATATAGTCAATTCTAATGACTCCCCTGGCAAAAGTCAAGGAACGCCCTTGAATATCGGCATTGTTTCCGCAATATATCCAATCCGTATGCGCGCAGAAATTGACGGAAATAGCGATTTCGTGTAGAATTGTCAGTGGTTTTTCCGTTCATTCGTATTTATAGAAGGAAAGAAGATTATACATGAAACTTTCAACAATCGACCAGGATAATATCATCCGCTGGTTTGTGGCCGCAGCAGTATATTTCATCTGCCTGATTGCCTTCTACATCGACATCGGCCAAGATATGGGCGCTCAATATTTCATGCCCATCCTGCTGCCGATCCTCGCAGGGCTCATGCTTATCCCCTACGGCACGCGCGTGCCAATCTTCAGTAAAGCAGCACTGCCCAATCTTTTGACTGGCATTGGCTGGTGTGTTACTTTCCCGCTGCTCTACGCCTGGACCTATTCTTCTACTTGGTACCAGTCCAAGATCTGTTTTGATTTCATCGTCGGCACGTCAGCCTTTATCCTGCTGATGGCCTTGGAAAGCGCCCTCTTCCGGCTCGGCTGCCGGAAGGTCATCGCCGCCATCATGGCCGTCCTGAACTTTCTCGGCCTGGCGATTCCCTTCATCCAGGCGACCTACTATTGCCTCTTCTGGCACTGTCTCTCGCCAGCCTCGCTTATGGCACTCTATCTGACGAATTACCACGAAAGCGTCGACTTCATCCAGTCGAATCTCGGCCTCGTGCCGACGCTGCTCGTGTTCGCAGGCTTTGGCCTCTTCCTCTATGCCTGCTATCGCTGCCATCTGGACTTTGCACGCCGCACCCTCGCCGATGATCCGACAGCTGGGCGCATGGGCGCCCTCGCGTTGCTCACACTGGCTACAGTGTATGCTCAATCCTGGTATCTGCCCCAGACCTCGATTGCCGATCTCTGGAACGATGTCATCTCCTATGTCAACCAGACCCAGGAATACAGCATCGGCCATGACGAACGCCTGAACAGCCTCATGATCGACAGCAAGATGACGCTGGCCGCCAAGGCCCCAGGAACCGTCATCCTCGTCATCGGTGAGTCTGCCTCGCGCAACTATATGAAAGCCTACACGCCGGATTTCCCCTTCGAGGACACGCCTTGGCTCAACGAGAAGCTCGCCCAGGGCGATCCGGGCTTCCTCCGCTTCGACAATGCCTACTCTTCCTGGTCCCAGACCGTACCGGTGCTGCAGCGTGCCCTGACGGAGCAGAGCCAATACAACGGCAAGGAATTCTTCGAATCAGCTTCCATCATCGACGTAGCCAAGAAATCCGGCTATGAAACCTGGTGGTTCAGCAACCAGGGCCGCTACGGCCAATATGACAGTGCCATTACCCTTGTCGCCAAGACCGCCGACCATGCGGAATGGACCGATGACTCCTACAACTTCTCCGACAAATACGACGAATCCTTGCTGCAATATCTCTCGCAGCTCGACCCGACCAAGAATAATTTCGTCGTCCTACATATCATGGGCAGCCATATCTACTACAACAACCGCTACCCGAGCGAGTTTTCCAAATTCGAGACCGCCGAGGGTGAATCCACAGTGACCTCGCTGCCATCGTATGCCAACAGCATCCTCTATACCGACTACATCCTGTCGCAGGTCTTCGATTACGCACAGAAAAACCTGAACCTGCAGGCGATGGTCTACTTCTCCGACCACGGCGAGAACCTCGAAATCTCCCATAATCCGGACGTGTTCAGCTTTGATATGGTACGCATCCCTATGTGGGTGTACCTGTCGCCAGCCTACCAGCAGGCACTGCCGGGGCACACGCAGGCACTCCGCAGCCATCAGAGCCGCTATTTCACCAACGATATGCTCTACGATACCATCTGCGGCCTGCTCAACGCGCCATCGAGCCGCTACAATCCTGAGCAGGATTTTGCCAGCTCCACTTACGGCTTCCGCCGCGAGACACTCACGACCATGCTCGGCCAGCATCCTCTGACCGAAGATCCCAACGGCCTGCCGGAAGAGCAGCCATAAAAAAGATGACCTTGCATCCTGCAAGGTCATCTTTTTTCGTTCTCTGACGTTTCTTTTTCCACGGCATCAACACGCTGGCTGCCTGGACCGAACCACATCCAGAACAGGATGGGAAAAATCACGAATTCCAGCACGAGAATCCCCAGGAACAGACCGTTGATGAAATCCCAGCGCAGGAAAACCGGATCCTGCGACGCTGCCGGATCATCACGCAGCTCGACAGGCGGTGCCCCGCGCGGTGTTTCCGGCACAAAGCCCCCTACGACGCGCGGCCCGTCAGCGTCAGTAGCTGCATAGCCCCGCGAGGAAGGAATGACATTGCCCCCACAGGGAACCTGTGATACGAAAATCGCAAGCGTCGTTGCGATAACGAGCAACGCCATCGAAATAAACAGCAGCCCTTCCGGCATTCCCCTTTGCCGTTTTCCTTCTGCTTTATTTATACGAATGCCCCCCATAGTAAACCATCACATTCTAATCCATTTCTAAGCTCCTATATATTCATTCTACATCTAACCCCGATTTCCTGCAAATCTATAACCGGATCCTCCTTGCGATCAGCCTGCGGCCTGCATAACAAACCGGCAGGCTGATCAGAATACCTCCTGTCAACCTGCCGGTCCTGTCTGTCCTGTCTATATATTCCTTTACCGTCCGCTTTCTTTGACCCCGCGGCCATCAAAAGCCGGCACGAATTTCTCTGAAGCAGTCTGCCCTTCCTGCACGTAACAACGGGTAATACCCAACGCCAGTGCATGATCGACCACCGATTCGTATTCAAAGGTAGTGAGCCGCCGATTCATCCCCTTGTGCTCAGCCGCCCGATACATCGGCGTATACTGGTTCATCAAGCTCAGCTGCACCGTATCGCCAAACTCCTGCCAGAGCCAGTCGAGAGCCTTCATGCTCTCGTGACGATGTCCTGGCAAGACAAGATGGCGGATCAATACGCCGCGCGTCATCCGGCCATCAGCGCTGAACTGTACTGGGCCAGCAATCTCCACCATCTTGCGGATAGCCGCCGCCGCGTGCTCAAAGTAATCCGGAGCCTGCGAATATTCGGCAGCGGCTTCGCGCCCGACATACTTGAGGTCCGGCAGGAAGATATCGACATAGCCTTGCAGGCTCGCAATGGTCTCCACCGTATCATATGCGCCCGAATTGTAGACGACAGGCAGCGAGAAGCCCTGCCCCCGCGCCATTTCAAGCGCATGGATGATCTGCGGCACATAGTGCGTCGGCGTCACAAGATCGAGGGTCGCTGCCCCACGCTGCTGCTGTTCGAGGAATATCTCCGCGAGACGCTCGTCGGTTACTTCCTCCCCCTTGCCCTCATGACTGATCTCATGATTCTGGCAGAAGCAGCAGCGCAGATTGCAGTAGGAAAAGAATACTGTCCCCGCGCCATTGGCACCGGTAAGGCAAGGCTCCTCCCACGGATGCAGCGAGACCAGTGCGATGCGCGCCCTGGCCCCGGCCCCGCAGAAACCCACGCGTTCCCGCCGGTTCACGCCGCAGCGCCGCGGGCATAGCTCACATTTTTCCAGCGAAATCATCTGCATCTATCCTCTGGCCGGCCATCAGCGCCGGCTATCTTTCTCCATGTTTACCTTGATGTCCTTGATACCATAATACTTGCACAGACCGTCTTTGGTCACGCCGTTGTCAAAATCGGCAAAGAATACATGACGCAAGGCGCGATTCTTCAGCGGGATCGGGTCCATATAAGCGATGGGCTCACCCTTGGCAGCCGCCGCTTGGACGATGGCCAGCCGCGCATCGTTTTCCTGCCGCAGCGTGTACGTGACAAGCATAGCTGCCGACAGCGTAAACAAGGCCAGCCCTACAGCGCCAGCTCCAAGCACAACGCGTGCATGACCGGAAAAATACTCACGGATCACGGGATCGCGCAGGATGGCAATCGTCGCCGTGATGATCATCGCCACCGAGCTGAAGGTCGCACGCGCTGGGAAAGTCGGTGCTGCCAGCATGACCAGGTTATTGAGCAGTGCCAAGGCCAGCAGCCCCCCCGCATAACGGACAGCTGGAAACGCCTGCCAAACCTCGTGCGCCTTGACCATTTCCGCCAGCTGGCGGATGACAGGCGCCGACAGCCCCAGCCGTTTCTTGACCAGCGCGTAGACAAAGAAAATCGTCAGCCAGTAGATGGCCATCTCATCAAAGCCCTTGAACAGATTATCAAAGTGGTCGATGGTCTTCGGCTTGGTAAGACCCAGCGGCACCATCACGATGGCATAGAGGATATCACGCACGGTCCAGGCCACGAAGCTGCCATTGAAATACGACACGACCAAAAGCAGGATGAAGCCCAGCAGTGCCCACTGACGATAGCTGAGCTCTGCCCCGCCGCGTGCGATCTGGACGCCCTGACGCTCGGCCAGCACCATCTTGAAGACACGCCAAGCGCAGAGCAGGAGCAGGATGAGCGGCAGGATGTAGAGAACCATTTCCGCATTACCCGCAATCTGGTTGCCGATATGGTCAAGGATCCCCTTGCCGCTGCCCTGGTCATCATAGCGGACGAAGTTGCCTGGCGCCGCCACAAGGCCGATAAGCCCGAGCAGCGAACCGATACAGCCGGCAGGCATCCAGCCCGCCATAGCGCCCTGGCGGCGCAGATACCAGCTGATGCCAGCGGTCAAGGCAACTACAGTGACAGCCAGATTCTCCACCGACCAGCCAGCGATAAGGCCCAGCAGGAACATCGGCAGCAGCCACCAGCTGCCAAGCACCGGACGGCCCTTGGCCAGTGACAGATTATACGGCAGCAAGAAGAGTGCCACCGGCACAGCCGACCAGAGATAGACCGTCGAACCGCTCTTCCAGACAGCTACCTCGCCGAAATGCGGAAAGGCCAGCCAGGCCAGCAGCCCCGTGGCCGCCAAGAGCACCGGCTCCTGCCGCCACTCGACGGAGCGGCGGGCATGGAAGTACATGAGCACCACCAGCGCAACAAACATCAGCGCATTGACAATGTCAAACCACAGCTTGCCCAGCCAGAGGAAGAGATCAAGGCAGAATACCGTAACCATGCGCCCGCCATGCAAAAAGTAGTGGCGGTATGCCGAATGCACGACATCCTGGAAAGAACTGACGTGCTCCGCAGTCATCCAGATCAGCGAATAATCATAATCGTCACGATGGATCGGCATCCATTGATTCAGGATGAACATCACCAAGAAAATCCCCAGCAGAACCAGCAGGTTCCGCCCTAATTCATTATTACTCTGCGACAAAATGCCACGCCCCTATCTCTTATTCTCTTGCACCTGCGGCAGCCGGCCAGCAGGGCTGCCATAAATCATCTTCTGGCCATCGTATTCATCGACCAGGTAGATTGGCCGCTGCTTGCTCTCCGTGAACACGCGGCCAAGATACTCACCGATGATGCCCAGCGATAACAGCTGCACGCCGCCCAAAAAAAGCATGACCGTGATCAAGGTCGGATAGCCCGCCACGGGATCGCCATAACAAAGGGCGTTGAACAACACCCAGCACATATAGAACATCGCCAGCAGCGATACGCCCAGCCCCAGCAAGGTAGTCAGACGCAGCGGTGCCGTCGTGAAAGAAGTCAGTCCCTCAACGGCCAGATTGCAGAGCGCCAGATAGCTCCAGGTCGTTGCGCCGGCCGCCCGCGGCCGCACATGGAACGGAATCTCCTTCTTGCGATAGCCGACCCAGGTGAACATCCCCTTGGTAAAGCGCTGATTCTCACGCATGAGACGCAGCGCTGCCACGCAGCGTTTATCGAGCAGGCGGAAATCGCCGACATCGCGCTGTACCCGGAATTTCGATACGGCCTGCAGGCAACGGTAGAACAGATTGGCCATATGACGTTTGAACCAGGTTTCATCGGCACGATCCGTACGCTTGGCACAGACATCATCATAGCCTTGGCGCCACCAGTCGATCATCACCGGAATAAGCTCCGGCGGATGCTGCAGATCCGCGTCCATGATGATGACCGCATCGCCATCTGCATAGTCGAGGCCAGCCAGCATGGCTGCTTCCTTGCCAAAATTCCGCGACAGGCTGATGTAGCTCGCGTTCTCCTCGCGGGCAGCCAGCTGCTGCAGCTGGGAAAGCGTCGCATCCGTGCTGCCATCGTTGACAAACAGATACGTGAAACTGCAATCTGCCACGTCCTGCAAGACACGTGTTACCTCAGTATGAAACTTCTCTATGACCTCCTGCTCGTTGTAGCAGGGGACAATTATCGTTATCTTATCCATCTTGCTCCTTATTCCGCCGCATAGAGCGCACGGAAATCCGTGATCTCGACCGCACCTGCCGCTGCCAGTTCCCGCACTGCGGGCGAGACGATGGCTGCAAGCTCAGCCTCAAAGTCATGATCCCAGCCGCATGCAGGGATGAGCACGGCGTTATCCGTACCCGGATGCATCATGACCTCAGTAGTGCCTGGCTGCAGCTGCCGGATGATTTCCATGAGATACGTCTCCGACACAGCCTCGCCTGCCACGATGCCGGCAAAATGCTCCGGCGTCGCCAGCCCGCGCCGTCTGGCCTTGCCCGCCGCCAGCTGCGCCAGTGTCCCGAGCCCCAGCCGGCCGATCAGCTGGCCCACGCCTCCGAACGCCCCGCAGAACAACGGCGTGCGCGGCGTGCGCACAGCCTTGATGCCCGCAGCCTGGGCCAGCTCCAGCACGATATCGATGATGCCCGGCAGCGTATGCATATGCTGATGGCTATCCGCATGCGTGAGCGACAGCCCCGCCTGCTCAAGCTTCTGCAGCTGGGCCGCCAGCTCAGCGCGCACCTCTTCAAGATTCACCTTGCCCATGATATACCGCTTGACGAACGCCGTGTGGTCATCATAGAACACACCCTGTTCCGTCACCAGCGACGGGATCTCTGCTGGCGGCAGGACAGGATAGCCATTGACCAGTGTGAAGTGTATGCCCACGCCGAGCTCGGTATGGCGCTTGGCTACGGCCACAGCCGAATCAAAGGCCTTGCCACCTGGCATCAACGTTGCCGACCGCAGGCAGCCCGCGGTCACGCCGCGTTCGACGGCCGCATTGATAAGTTCATGCCGCCCAAAATCGTCGGCATTGACAATTAATCGTTTCACCATTCTCCATCCATTCTCGCTATTATTCTGTTACCTAATACATTATAACAGATTTTCCGCTAAAGCCAATCAGCGGTCTTTGAGCAATGCCGCATCGAGCAGCGGCCCGTACTTGGGCCTCCACCAGGACAGGCTGCGCACCGCGTTGATATAGTCCTGCATGGCCTGGTCATCAATGGCCGGCGGAGCACCGCCGCCGACCGCCTCCGGCACCAATGGCACCGTATCGGCCTTGCCAATGGCCTGCCGCGTGATCCAGAAACCATAGTTGACGCCGCGTTTGTTCACCGTCGTCAAGCTTGAGCCAATGGCCATATAAGCAAACCCTTTAGGTGCAATGAGTTCGATGATTGTCGGCACGATATCGATCTGGCTTCCCGCCGAGTCAGCCAATAGCGTTCCCTTATGGATGCCGCGCCCGCTGATGATGAAGGGGATGCCATAACGCTCATAAGTCGACGGCATCTTATCGATGTTATAGCGGTCTGCATGATCGCCAACAATGACAAACAAGCTGTCCGGATATCTGTCTTTGACCTCCCGGACGAATTTCGCCAATTCGCGGTCTGCATACCAATAATGGCCAAGCTCACGCAAAAGCTCCTCATCGGCTTGTGCCTCTGGCGGCAGCGCCGCCCGCACGGCCTCCTTGTCAAAGCCCTTAGCCTCAACATCGACATCATAGGGCGAATGATTCGAGGCGTTGAGGATGACATGGAAGCCCGGCGTATCCGAAAGCCCCGCCAGGATCTGCGCATAAAGGCACTCATCTTCGCAGCCCCAGACACTTCCCGGCACATCGCCGAAATCGCCGCGGCTGTAGAAACGATCGAAGCCCTGTGCCTGCGTGAACGCACCGATACGCTCCCAGGTCGCCGGCCCCGCATACCAGAAATCCGTCGTATAGCCGAGCTTCTCCATCTGCGGCGCACTGGCCGTGACATATGGCTCGCGGAACGATTCGGGCATCGTCGTCAGATAGAGGTTGGCATCGGCAAAGCCCGTGACCACCCCGGTAACAGCCGAAACCGTACTCGCACCATTGGGCAGGAATGTCGGGCAATAATCCGTATCCGGCTCAGCCAGCAGGGCACGCATCCCTGCCGCAATCGGGATATCCTTGTACTTATCGAGCAGCGGCCAATTGGCAAAGCTCTCAGACAGGATGACAAAAACATGACGCGGCTTATCGATACGTGCGCCCTGTGCCTGCTTCTGCAGATAGACATCGAGATTATCACTGTCGGGCTGGCGCCCCGCCAGCACTGCCGCCAGGCTGCGGATATCCTCCACCGTAAAATCCAGGCCATTGCAGGCCAGCATACGGCTGTTGAGCACCCAGGCACGATAAATGGCCTGCGGATTATCCAAGATGGCCTCATTGAGGAACTCATCCTTCGTGACACCAGCATTTTCCCAGTCGACGGCTGTCTGCCAGCCAAGGCTGCCGCCAAAGATGCCCAACAGTACGGCCAGATATATGCCCCCGAGGAAGGCCAGACGCCCCAGCCAGCGTACAGGCGTGGCCAGGCAGACAGTCCGCAGCCGCGTCTCCACAGGCGTCCAGCGCAGCCAGGCCAAGAGCAGCCGCCACAGGCCATACGCCAGCAGCAAAGCACCGGCCAGCCGCACAGGCAGCCAGTACTGCTGGATCATCGTGATGAACAGCGCATAGATATCGTCATTGGCCCCCGTGAAGAGCATCTGGTTGAAGTTCATGCGGAACTGCCGGTAGAACGGGAAGCTGGCGGCATAGAGCACCGCCAGCACCGCCAGCACGATGAAGTTCATGACACGCCAGCTCCATCGCTCGGCGCGCGGCCACAGATAATGCAGGCACAGCGACGGCAGGAAGCTCAGCAGCGCCAGGCAGCCAGCCGTCTGCATCGACAGACGGCTGCCACGCCAGAGGGCCATCAGGATATCACTTGTGCCACTGGCTGGCCCCAGATAGTCATGCAGATACACAATGAAAAAGAGCCGGAAAAGGGAAAGGACTGCCAGGTAAAACGCATATACCTTCAGTCCTTTCAGCATTACCGTATGAAAATTTTCCCAGCTCAGTCTAGCAGGAAAGGTGATTTTCATGGCAGGATGATCTCAACTCCATAAGAATCAGCCGCATCCTGGATGTCACGAGCCGGCAGCGTATCCGTGATCAGGCCGGAAAGCGTATCAAGCGTCGTGTAGTTGTAGTTGCCATCCGTGCTGAGCTTGCGGGCCTCAGCGACAACATAAGCCTTCTTGCTATGACGGATGATGGCCGCTTTGTTGATACCATCGTCAATGTCATAGGTCGAGACGCTGTTTTCCTTGACATCAACACCCACGGCACCGACAAATGCGATGTCCGGTTTGAGGCGCGAGATGAAATCCAGCGTCATGCCGCCCCAGAAACCATCGCGGCTCTTGTTGATCTTGCCGCCAGCGAAGACCACGCGGATCTTCGGGTTGCGTGCAAGGACGACGAGGATATCGATCATATTTGTGACAACCGTGATATCCTGATCCATCTTGACCAGCAGCTCGGCAATAGCCAGATTGCTCGTCGAGATATCCAGGAATACCATGTCCTTCTCATGGATGAGCTTCACAGCTGCCTGCGCGATACGCTGCTTGGCCTCCACATCGGTATTGCGATGTTTGCTGACCTCGACCATATGGCTGTTCTCACGGATGCGTACAGCACCACCATAGGTACGTTTGAGCTTGCCTTTCTTTTCGAGGGCGCCAAGATCCTTACGAATGCAGTCTTCCGTTACCTTGAACTTCTCACTGAGCTCGCGGACACGAACCTTGCCATCCCGTGCAAGCATGTTGAGAATAATTTCCTGACGTTCTTCCAAAAACATCTTTTCATTCACTCCTATAAAAGAAAACCTAGGTTATTGTTTGCTCTTGTTGTACGACTATTGTACTAAATCTGCGAGAAATTATCAAGAGGACTTTTCCAAGGCCAGCGATTCCAATGCTGCCCTGTGCACATCGTCGCTCAAGACATAGAGATAATCGCCTTCCCGCAGCTGCAGGCTGCCATTGGGGGCGAGCTCCTCACCGCCACGGCGCACATTGACCAGCAGGCTGCCAGCCGGCCAGCAGATCTCACGGACCAGCGCACCATCCAGCTGGCTGCCCATGCCGACGATAAGCTCGCTCATGATGCGATGACGGCGCACCGCTGTCTCGATCCGTGTCCGCAGCGCCAGGCTGCGATTGAGCAGCATATCGTAGACCGGCTCACTGTTCGTGAGATCTGCCACCAGATAAGCCGTCATCGAAACAAGTATCAATGCGAGCATATGATCAAAGGATCCCGTCATCTCCATGATAAGCACCGCACCAGTGACTGGCGACTTGACGACCGCGGCAAAATAAGCAGCCATGCCGAAAATGATGCAATTGACTGTCCAGACCGGCTCCATGCCCCCAGCCGCTACAGCCAGCTTCGCAAAGATCGCACCACCGACACTGCCGAGCACGAGCATCGGCAGGAAGATGCCGCCAGGCACACCGGAGCCAAAGCAGACCATCGTGAAAAAGAATTTCCCCAGCAGCAGTATCACCAGGAACAGCAGCGAGTAATCGGTCACGACGAGCGCATCGACCAGTCGGCTGCCGCCGCCGAGCACCTGGGGCAAAGCAAAGCCCAGCACGCAGGCCAGCAGGAGCGGCACCATCGGCTTGGCCCAATGCGGAAGCCTTGCCTTGTCGTAGCCATCCAGCGAGCGCGTCAGCATCCGGTTGAACGCCAACCCCAGCAGACCGACGAAGGCCCCGAGTGCAATCAGCAAGGCATAGATGCTGCCCGTCGCCACGACGGGAATCTCGCCCATGTGGAAGACCGGCTCCATGCCGAAGAAATACTGCGTAACCGTTGTCGCCGTCACAGCTGCCGCAATCGATCCCATGAGCACAAAGGGCGAAAAATTCTTCGTAAGTTCCTCCAGGCAGAAAATCACCCCAGCCAGCGGCGCATTGAACGCCGCGGCCAGACCAGCCCCCGCACCAGCCGTAAGCAAGTAATGGTTTTCCGCAAACGAACGCTTCGTCACCCGGCCCACGCCCTGTCCAATGCAGGCCCCAAGCTGCACGCTGGGCCCCTCGCGCCCAAGTGACAACCCTGCACCAATGCCCAGCACCGCCCCCGTAAACTTGAGCACCAATACGCGTGCCCAGTCCATATCCATACGGCCCAGCAGCATCCCCTTGAGCTGAGGGATACCTGACCCTGACGTCATGCCATCCTTCTGCACGATGCGGTAAAGCAACCAGCCCACCACCAGCAATGCGAAGATCCAGACCGGCAGCCAGGCAGGATCATCCCGCAGCCAGCCATAGATAAGCGGCGTGTAGTCTTCCGACAGCTCCAGCAAATAACGGAACAGCGCAATCGTCAGACCTGTGAAGATGCCGATGATATTTCCTTCCAAAAACAAACGAAGCTTGAAATGACGCGGCTCTGTGAAGATGCGCATCGCCGTCTCAATCTTGTTGGTCATAGAGCCACCTCCCTGCGGCTAAAGCAAAATAGAAAAAAGGTGCTGTACCGAAGTACAACACCCTGAAATGTCTCTTACTCTGCAGTGAACGGCAGCAGCGCGATGTTGCGTGCGCGTTTGATTGCAACGGTAACCTGACGCTGATGTTTAGCGCAGTTGCCAGAGATACGACGCGGTAAAATCTTGCCACGCTCCGTAATGAAGCGGCGCAGTTTAGCAACGTCTTTATAGTCGATATGCTCGACCTTGTCTACGCAGAACGAGCAGACCTTTCTACGAGGTCTTCTGCCTCTGTCACGTCTCATCAAAGTAATTCCCTCCTGTCTTAAAATGGAATTTCTTCTTCAGGGATGGACGGGCCAAAGGAACCTGCATCAGCCGACTGCTGCGGAGCTGCCGGAGCAGGGGCGCCGAAGCCGCCTGCCTGCGGAGCCGAGCTTCTGGAATCCAGGAACTCAACTTCGTCAGCTATGATTTCCGTCACATAACGCTTCGAGCCATCCTGTGCATCATAGCTTCTGACCTGAATGCGGCCTTCCACCGAAATACGGCGGCCTTTGACCAGATTATTGCCACAAACCTCAGCAAGCTTGCGCCAGCACACGATAGGAATGAAATCCGCTGTCGGCTGACCGTTGTTCTCCTCCTTGCGGGCAAAACGGCGGTCAACAGCCAGGGTGAATGTGCAGACAGCCACACCAGACTGCGTATAACGAACCTCAGGATCGCGCGTCAGACGTCCAATCAAAATTGCCTTATTCATGGTAAATCCTCCCTGTCACCTTGCGGTGCACTTTATACGTCTTATGCCTCTTCGTCGGATCTAACGATCATGTGCTTCAGGATGTCGTCCGTAATCTTCATTACGCGCTCGCACTCAGCAACGCATGCCGGCTCAGCCGTAACGTAGAGCAGTTCATAGAAACCCTCAGCGCAGTCTTTGATCTCATAAGCAAGACGCTTCTTGCCCCAACGATCTTCTTTATCGATCGTACCACCATTCTCAGTGATGATCTTGGTGAACTTGTCGATGACAGCGTTCGTAGCTTCCTCTTCCATCGGCTTAACGATAAATATGACTTCGTACTTTCTCACGAAATCACCTCCCTCTTTGGTCTTTGGCTCCTGCTCGAACAGGAGCAGAGGTTGAAACGAATCATTTCAACTCAAAACTATATTTGTCTCACGACTAGAAAATTATACCATGCAAGAATGCGGAAAGCAAGGAAAAGTTCGCAGATTCCCATGACAAATTGCAGTTTGTCGGTTGGTTCGTGCGGAACGGAATCCCGATAGTACGCTGCTCGGGGTTCACGGGGTAGTACTTTTTCTGTTTCCGCTAAATGGACCGTACGCCCAGCTCTACGGACTTAGTTACCTGCTCCCGTCACCAGGTCGCGGCGTACATAGTTCTTTCTAGGCTATGCGCTTACGGCCCAGTCCTGCTGCGCAGGACAGTCGCTCCAGACAGAAAGAAGCACTACCCCGTTCGCCCCTTTGGTAACGGAAGTCTGAGATTGTACGAATCGTTTCTCCCGTAACAAGCACATCGATGTAATTCGTGACCTATCACCGGAAAGGAACAGGCTTGTTCCAACATAGCGGAGGGCGAGGATGGGTACACTTTCTTCGTAGACGGAGCGATTGCCCGAACGCAGTGAGGGATGGCACGCGGCAGGCAATTGCTAGAACGTCCAGATGTATTGGCGCGCCGCCGGCCTGCCCGGCGCATGTAACTAAATACGTACTTAAACACCAGCGCGGGTCATTTAGCGGAGCGGAGAAAAAGTGCACCCACCCTCACCCTAGCTGAGATGTATCAAGCTTATTGTAATCTAGTACTAACAGACAAACTGCAATTCAACAAAAAATCCGTTGACATAATTCCTAGTCAACGGATCTTCCACACTATTTATTATTCTGTGTCCTCACTGAGCTCTACGCGCTCACGAGCGTTTTTTTTTCGGCGATAGCGGATATACATGACTGCAATGACCACCGCACAGATACCGACGAAGACGAGACTGGCCGTATGACCATACGCCAACATGATCTGCCAGCTCTTGCCGAGCATCATGCCGGCTGCCAAAATCAGTGCCGTCCAGGGCAGCGAACCAGCAAAGGTCAGCATCAAGAATTTCTTCATATCTACATGAGCAAAACCTGCCGGTAACGAAATGAACGTGCGCACAACCGGCAGCATACGGCTGAAAAAAACCGCCTTGAGACCATATTTATCAAACCAATTCTGCGCAATGTCGACATGACTCTTCTTGACGAAAAAATAATGACCATATTTGTCGACAAAAGTACGTCCACCTTTATGACCTACCGCATAAGCAAAAATCGAACCTGCCATACCTCCGACCATACCAGCAGTCAGCGCACCGGCAAATGTCATCTGGTCAGCGAAAATAAGGTACCCGGCGAATCCCAGAATCAGCTCGCTGGGAATCGGAATGCAGGCATTCTCTGCCGCCATCAGAATAGCAACGGCCACATATCCCCAAGAAGCGATGAACTCCAAGAACAACGTCGAAAAATGTTCCATTCTTACTGAATCTCCCTTTCTCTACTCAAAACCTCAATACTATCGCCTATTATACTGCATAAATCTGAAAAAGCAAGGTGGAAATCCGCACTCATAACAGTGCCTTCACCAGCCCAGCTATGCCAAACACAAGGAAAATCCCCGCAGACAACAGCCGCATCTGACGGGCTGGCAAACGGCGGTGCAGCAGCGCCCCAGCCAGAATCCCCAGACTATCCGCCACCAGCATCCCCAGCAGCGCCCCTAGCAGCACGACCTGCCACGCCCCTTCATACTGCGCAGCCATAGCCATCGCAGCAAACTGCGTCTTATCTCCCATCTCACCGACGATAAACGTCATGGCCACCGTAAGCAACGGCCCAAACCGCGAATCATGGGCTTCCTCTTCTTCGTCATCGTCACCGCGCAATGTCCAGATACCAAAGCCAAGGAACAACAAGGAAGCAAAAATCGCCATAAGATGGGCCGGCATGAGCTCACCAGCCAAAGCCCCCACAGCCACCGCCAACGAATGTACCACCAAAATCCCCAGCGTCATCCCCGCAAAAACCTGCTTCCATTCGTACTTGGCCGCAAAAGCCATGACGAGGAACTGGGTCTTATCGCCCATTTCCGCGAGGAAGACAATCAGAAACGAAGCCAACAGCGCCTCCACCAGCATCTCTCCTTCACATTCTTGTATAATACACAAAAAGACCTCGGTACTAAGTACACAAGGTCTCTACTTGCAAGTGGTGCCTCCGAGCGGAATCGAACCACTGACACGGGGATTTTCAGTCCCCTGCTCTACCAACTGAGCTACAGAGGCAAAATGGCGACCCGAAGGGGACTTGAACCCCTGACCTCCGCCGTGACAGGGCGGCATTCTAACCAACTAAACTACCGGGCCATATGATAAAATGGTGGCTCACCCGGGATTCGAACCCGGGACACCCTGATTAAAAGTCAGGTGCTCTACCAACTGAGCTAGTGAACCAGGTGAGCAGAATATCTCTAGCAAAGTATAAACTGGATCAACTGATACGTCACTCACAGGACATTATTATACGGATAAACGCTATTCTTGTCAACACATATTTTTCAAGAAATCAAAAAAGACGCCCAAAGGCGTCTTTGAATGATCTTGCTCAGTTAAGGCTTTCAACGTATTTCTTGAGTTCTTCAGCGGCTCTCGTCACGCGGGACAGGTTAGCCGTGATCTCCTCCGTCGAAGCAGCCTGCTCCTCACTGATCGAACCGGTCGTTTCGATGGATTTGGAAATCCCCTCAACCGCCTTGTTCATCTCATTGAGCGTCGACTGGATCTTCTCCGTTGCCTCACGGGACTGCTCAGCCAGCTTTCTGACCTCCTCAGCAACGACAGCGAAGCCGCGGCCCTGTTCACCGGCACGTGCAGCCTCGATAGCCGCATTGAGACCCAGAAGATTCGTCTGGCCAGCAATGTTCGTGATGAAGTCGATGACCTTGATCGTATCGGCATTCTTCTCCTGCAGGAACTTGGCCTGCTCAACCGATTCCTGCCCAGCCTTAGCAAGAGCACTTGCACTCTTTGCAACCTGCTCGACAGCTTCATAGACCGTCTGCGTCGACGTAGCAATCTCCTCAATCGATGACGTCAGCTTTGCGTTAATATCTTCTCTGCTCATGGTATCCTCTGCCATTTATATTCCTCCCCATTCCGATCACAAAAAATTGGTATATTCCCAATGAAAACGCTACAATATATCCTTGCTCTATTCTTATTCCACATAAACGGCGAAAAACCTTCTAGCCGTAAAAAAAAATAAAAAAGACATCCACAACGTGGATGCCTTTCGCTTAACTGGCAACTCCCTATCCTCCCAGTCCGTCTCCAGACAAGTACTTTCGGCGTATATGTGCTTAACTACTGTGTTCGGTATGGGAACAGGTGGAACCACATAGCCAACGTCACCAGATATTTGATTGAATGAACCATGTCC
>NZ_VTOZ01000016.1:0-72894 GCF_008271345.1 Pseudoselenomonas caprae | reverse complement strand
CTGAATATCCGGTGACGATGCCTGTATGGTTCCACCTGTTCCCATACCGAACACAGTAGTTAAGCATACAGAGGCCGAAAGTACTTGTCTGGAGACGGACTGGGAGGATAGGTAGTTGCCGGTTTCATGGCGGCTTTGGTGAAGCGGTTAACACACTGGATTGTGGCTCCAGCATGCATGGGTTCGATCCCCATAAGTCGCCCCATTTTAACTATTAGGGGTATAGCTCAATTGGTAGAGCAACGGTCTCCAAAACCGTAGGTTGTGAGTTCGATTCTTACTGCCCCTGCCATATATATGGAGTGGTACTCAAGAGGCTGAAGAGGACGGTTTGCTAAATCGTTAGGCTGGGTAACCGGTGCGGAGGTTCGAATCCTCTCCACTCCGCCACTTGCAAATATAAGCTCTGACTGATGTCGGGGCTTTTTTTGTTATGTCTTGCCAGAAAATATCTGAAAATTATGGTTTATTTTTCAAATTGACAAGTGTCCCTTTCTTTGCTATCCTGTATTTCGTCATAATTCTTGTATAAGCCCATTGATACGGAATGGGTGTTTCTACCAGACAGCCGTAAACTGTCAAAGTCTATGAGGAGGCTAATTTCTTTATGCAAGCACAAACGGGTCAGCCGACCTTCCTGGAGCGCTTTTTCAAGCTCCGGGAGAAAAACACGACGGTCAAGACGGAGGTTCTTGCCGGCTTCACGACGTTCATCGCATTGGCGTACATCATGTTTGTCAATCCGAACATCCTGGCCGATGCAGGGGTACCGAAAGAGGCCGCAATCGCTTCGACGATATGGATTGCAGCACTTTCGACCATGGTCATGGGCGTGTTCGCTAATTATCCGGTAGCTTTGGCTCCGGGCATGGGACTCAATGCGTTCTTCGCTTACTATGTATGTGGTGTCCTGCATCTGCATTGGACGGTAGCTCTGGGCGCAGTTTTCTTCTCGGGTGTATTGTTCCTTATCCTGACCATCAGTCATATCCGTCAGGCCATCATCAATGCGGTTCCGCAGAATCTGCGCGTAGCAATCGGTGTTGGTATCGGTCTTTTCATCGCGTTCATCGGTCTCAAGGGGACGGGCCTCATCATCAGTGATCCGGCTACTTTCATCACGCTGGGACATGTCACGCAGCCGACGACAGCGCTGGCCCTGTTCGGTTTGATCTTCACCGGGGCATTGATGGCCCGCGAGGTCCAGGGATCAATCCTGCTGGGTATCGTTGCGACGACGTTGCTTTCGATGTGCCTGGGCTATTCGCCGGTGCCGCATTCGTTCACGGATGTCATCAGTACGTCGCTGCCGCATATGGGGGAGACATTCGGTAAGCTCGATATTGCTGGTGCATGGAACTATGGTATCGTATCCATCATCTTCACATTCACCGTGGTTGAGTTGTTCGATAATATGGGTACGCTGATCGGTCTGACGGCAAAGGCCAAGATGGTCAAGCCAAATGGTGAGATTGAGAACATCGACCGTGCTCTGACGACAGATGCTGTTGGCACGATCTGCAGCTCGATCTTCGGTACGTCGACGGTCACTTCCTATATCGAGAGTGCTGCTGGTATTGCTGCTGGTGGCAAGACGGGGCTTACGGCGGTGACGGTGGCTATCCTGTTCTTGGTTTCGCTGCTGTTTGCACCGCTTATCGGTCTGGTTCCGGGATATGCGACGGCACCGTCGCTGATCCTGGTTGGTGCCCTGATGATGAGCGAGGTCGGCAAGGTGAATTTCGAGGATTTCACCGATGCACTGCCGGCATTCCTGACCATCATCATGATGCCGCTGACGTCATCCATTGCCAATGGTTTTGCTTTCGGCTTTATCAGCTTTGCGTTCATCAAGACGCTTGGCGGCAAGGCTCGTGAGGTGAGCCCCATCATGTGGCTCGTCAGCATCGCGTTCCTGATCAATCTGTTCATGCGCTCGTAACGAGAAACTACTATATAACAACAAGAGACATCACAGTTTTTGGCTGGATGTCTCTTGTTATTTTGGCGATAGTTTTCCTTGACATTGGGCAAGGGCTATGATAAACTTTTCTACTGTAGACGCAAGACGTGCGTCTTGATTGGGCTATAAGGCCCATCCCCAACCGCACAGCGGGGTTCCGTAAATCAGCTGTGTAACAGCTGTACCGCAGCTGGCGAGTAATCTATAGGGAGGTGTTTTCATGTACGCTATTATCAAAACTGGTGGCAAGCAGTACAAGGTTTCCGAGGGTGATGTTATCACGGTCGAGAAGCTGGCTGCAGCTGAAGGCGAGGCTGTTGTCTTTGACGAAGTCCTGACGGTTGTCAACGATGGTGATGTCAAGGTCGGCAAGCCGGTTGTCGCAGGTGCCAAAGTAACGGGTAAAGTCGAGGCTCAGGGCAAAGATAAGAAGATCCTTGTTTTCAAATACAAGGCTAAATCCAACTATCGCAAACGTCAGGGTCATCGTCAGCCGTTCACGAAGGTTGTTATCGAGAAAATCGAAGCTTAATCGATGATTGAGATTCGCATCTTTTCGCAAGCAGATGGGAAGATATCCGGTTTTTCGGTCACGGGCCATAGCGGCACGGCGGAGCGGGGACAGGATATTGTCTGTGCTGGGGTTTCCTCACTGACACAGACCGCTCTTTTGGGCATTATGGAGTACCTGCATCGCGAGGTCGATTACGACATAGCGAGTGGAAAGCTCACAGTGAGGCTCCAGAGCGCACCCGATGATCTCACAGAAGCTATTATGCAATCGATGCTTCTAGGACTGATGGAGATTCAGAAGCTCAGTCCGGAGGCTGTCCGTATCTCAAGGTAACGGAGGTGAATCTAATGTTCATTTTTGATTTGCAGCTGTTCGCTCACAAAAAGGGTGTCAGCTCCACGCGTAACGGCCGCGACAGCGAGTCCAAGCGCCTGGGCGTCAAGGAGCAGGCTGGCACGATCGTAACGGCTGGCAGCATCCTCGTCCGTCAGCGCGGTACGCACTTCCATCCGGGCCACAACGTCGGCATCGGTAAGGATGACACGCTGTTCGCGAAGGTAGCCGGTAAGGTTGCTTTCGAGCGTAAAGGCCGCTACAACCGTCAGGTTAGCGTCTACACGGCTGAAGAACAGGCTATGTAAGCCATGATATATACGGTACCTGCGCGCTTTTTTGAGCTGCGCAGGTATTGTTATATTGAACATATAGTAACGGCGTTAAGTTGCGTTGTGGTGCATAAAGGTAAGAGCCGGTATTGAACACAATGCCGGCTTTTACTTTTATTCATCACAGGGCAGAGAAAAGGTAAGGTTAAGGAGGATACTATGCAGTTTATCGATCGTACACGCGTCATCGTCAAGGCAGGCGATGGTGGTCACGGAAAATCGGCATTCCGGCGTGAAAAATTTGTGCCGAAGGGCGGCCCCTCTGGCGGTGACGGCGGCCGTGGCGGCGATGTCATCTTCGTCGTCGATCCCAATATGAATACCCTGCTGTATTTCCGCTTCCATCGGAAATTTGCGGCGAAGAACGGTGAGAACGGTGATATCAAGAACCAGTATGGTGCTAATGCGCCGGCCTGCTATGTCAACGTGCCGCCAGGGACGATCGTCAAGGACGAGGCAACCGGACAGGTATTGGCTGATCTTACGGAAATCGGCCAGCAGGCAGTTGTCTGCAAGGGAGGCCGTGGTGGCCGCGGCAATGCGAAGTTTGCCAATTCCGCCAACCGCACGCCGACTTTTGCTGAGTTCGGTGAGCCAGGAGAGGCCCGCAACCTGATCCTTGAGCTCAAGCTGCTGGCGGATGTCGGTCTGGTCGGCTACCCGAGCGTCGGCAAGTCGAGTCTGGTGGCCAGCTGCTCGGCAGCACGTCCAGAGATTGCGGAGTATCATTTCACGACGATCACACCGGTCCTCGGCGTCGTCAAGACGGATTATGAGAAGAGTTTTGTCATGGCAGATATTCCGGGACTAATCGAAGGCGCTGCTGACGGTGTGGGCCTGGGGCATGATTTCCTGCGCCACGTCGAGCGCACGAAGCTAATCTTACATATCGTCGATGCTTCGGGGCTGGAAGGACGCGATCCGGTGGATGATTATTACAAAATCAACACCGAGCTCAAGAAGTACAGCGAGAAGATCGCTCGCCGTACGCAGATCCTCGTTGCCAACAAGATCGATATTCCTGAGGCTCAGGAGAACCTGCCGCGCCTCAAGAAGCTGGCCGAGCAGGAAGGGCTGAAGTTCTTCGAGATTTCGGCAGCGACGCGCCAGGGGGTCAGCGACCTCATCAGCTACGTCGGCGAGTGGCTTGACAATTATGTGGAGGAGCCGGAAACGGAAGAGGAAGTCAAGGTCTATGATGAGAATGAGGAGGATCCCGAGAAGGTCACGATCTCGCGCGATATCAGCGGTGACTTTGTCGTCTCGGGCAAATCCTTGGAGAAACTCGTGGCGATGACGAACTTCCTCAACGATGAGGCAGTGCGCCGCTTCCAGTATATCTGGCGCATCAAGGGCATCGACGCAAAACTCAAGGCTAAGGGCATCAAAGAGGGCGATACGGTGCATATCGGTTCGATGGAATTTGAATTCCGCGAATAAATCATTATATAGGAGGAAATAGATTGCTTAGAAATTCATTGACTGGCAAGCAGAAGAGTTTTTTGCGCTCGCTGGGCCAGAAACTCGAACCCGTTGTCATGATGGGCAAGGAAGGCGTCACGCCGACTGTGGTTGAGGCTGCTCGTGAAGCCATCAAGAAGCGTGAACTCATCAAGGTCCGCGTCCTGCAGAACTGCATGGAGGAGCCGGAAGACGCAATCACGATGCTGGCAGAGCGTGCGGATGTGAATCTTGTGCAGATCATTGGCCGCAATGGTCTGTTGTATAAACGTAATTTTGACAAGCCGAAAATCGAACTGCCGTAAAACGGGGGCGATCCTATGAACGCAAGAGAGCGGCTGCGCGATGCCAAGCGCATTGTCGTCAAGGTAGGGACGAGCACGCTGGCCCATGAGACTGGCAAGCTCGATCTTCACCGCATCGATCATCTGATCCGCGAACTCGCGGATCTCCGGAACCAAGGCAAGGAAATGGTACTCGTGTCGTCGGGGGCGATTGCTGCCGGCCTCGGGAAACTGGGATTAGCGAAGAAGCCGGACTCCATTCCGGAGAAGCAGGCCATCGCGGCTATTGGCCAAGGTGTGCTCATGCATATCTATGAAAAATTCTTTGCCGAGTATGGGCAGGTCATGGGGCAGGTCCTGCTGACCAAAGAAAATTCGGTCCGTCATAACCAGTACATCCATTCCCGCGATTCCCTGCTGGCACAGCTGGCCATGGGGGCGATACCGGTCATCAATGAGAATGATGCCGTCGCTGTCGACGAAATAAAGATAGGCGACAATGACAATCTTTCCGCCATGGTGGCAACCCTGGTAGATGCCGATGCGCTCATTATCTTATCGGATATCGAAGGGCTCTATACGGCGAATCCGTCCACGCATCCGGAGGCAGAGCTGATCTCTGAGATCCCTGAGATCACGCCGGAAATCGAGAGAATCGCTGGCGGGGCAGGCTCGAAGCTTGGCACCGGCGGCATGATGACGAAAATCCAGGCGGCGCAGGTGGCGATGAGTGCTGGCGTGACGATGGTCATTGCCTCGGGGGCCCGCGATGGCATCATCCGTGATGTCCTGGCTGGCAAAACGGTGGGGACAGTGTTTCCCGCACGCGAGTCGCATCTGCGGGTCCGCAAGAGCTGGCTGGCTTTTGGCAAGCGGCTGGCCGGCGAGCTGGTCGTCGATGACGGCTGTGCGGCGGCAATGCGCGAGAAGGGTTCAAGTCTGCTGGCCGCAGGTGTTGTGGCTTGTGATGGCGACTTTCATGAGGGCAATACGGTGCGCGTGCTCAACCTGCAGCAGCAGGAGATCGCTCGCGGTATCGTGAATTATAATGCCGAGACTTTGCAGAAACTGCTGGGCCATAAGACCGAGGAGTTCTCGCGTCTGATTGGTGGTGAGGGGCCGGAGGAGGTCATTCATCGCGACAATATGGTTCTGATGGTCTGATTACCTGAGGAGGAATTTGGATGGATTTCGAAGCAGAGATGAAGAAGAAGGCCGAGGCTGCCCGTGCGGCAAGCCGCAAGCTCAGCGTTTTGCCGACTGGTGTCAAGAACAAGGCGCTGCTGGCCATGGCTGAGGCATTGGAGAAGCGCAGCTCCGTGATTCTGGCAGCGAATGAACAGGATCTGGAGGAAGCCCGGCAGAAAGGACTCAAGCGCTCCTATCTTGACCGGCTCATGCTCAATGAAAGCCGTATCAGCCAGATGGCCGAAGGGCTGCGCCAGACGGCACAGCTGCCGGATCCCATCAGTCAGGGCGATTATTCGGCGACGCGTCCTAATGGCTTGGAAATCCGCCGGATCCGGGTGCCGCTGGGCGTCATCGGCATCATCTATGAAGCACGGCCGAATGTGACGGCCGATGCGGCTGGTCTCTGCCTCAAATCGGGCAATGCTGTCATCCTGCGCGGCGGCTCCGAGGCTATCCGGTCCAATACGGCCATCAGTTCTCTGCTGGCAAAAGCCGCTTATGAGAATGGCATCCCTGAGGGAGCTTTGCAGTTTGTCGAGTTCACGGACCGTGCGGCTGTGGATGTCATGACGCATCTTTCCGGGCTGCTCGATGTCATCATTCCACGCGGCGGTGCTGGTCTTATCAAGCATATCGTCGCGAACAGCTCGGTGCCGGTCATCGAGACGGGAACCGGTGTCTGCCATACCTTTGTGGATGCATCGGCGGACCAGGCTATGGCCGTTGACATTGCGGTCAATGCCAAGACGTCGCATCCATCGGTCTGCAACGCCATGGAGACGCTGCTGGTGCATAAGGCCATTGCGGCGGAATTCCTGCCGCGGCTTGCGGCGGCTATGGCGGAAAAACACGTCGAGCTTCGTGGTTGTGAACAGGCCTGTGCCATCTGTCCGGCGATGATTCCGGCAACGGAGGAAGACTGGTCGGCGGAATACGGCGACCTCATCTTGTCCGTCAAGGTAGTGGAGGATATCCAGGCAGCCATCAGTCATATCAATCGTTATAATACCGGCCATTCGGAGGCTATCGTTACGACAGATATCCGCAATGCGCACCGCTTCCAGCGTGAAGTGGATGCCGCTGCAGTGTATGTCAACGCATCGACGCGCTTCACCGATGGCTTTGAATTCGGCTTTGGCGCTGAAATCGGCATCAGCACGCAGAAGCTGCATGCACGTGGGCCCATGGGGCTCATGGAGCTTACGAGTACGAAGTATCTGATCTATGGTGAGGGGCAGGTTCGCGGATGAACCGGCTGACTGGTTATGGTCGGACCATCCGCCAGTATCTGGCGACGCCCAAGGGGCGTCATGATGCCAAGGACTATGGACGGGCGATCCTCATCATCCTGCTGACGATGCTGGCAGGATTGGCCTTGCTGGCCAGTTGGGAAGGAGGCGCATTGCTGCCATGACGGAAACAAGACAACTGCGGATCGGCATCATGGGCGGTACCTTCGATCCGATACATATTGCCCATCTGGCAATCGCTGAGGCTGTACGTGAAGAATTCAGCCTGGATCTCGTGCTGTTCATCCCTGCGGCCAATCCGCCGCACAAGCAGGGGCGCAAGGTGGAGCCAGCCTATCATCGCCTGATGATGACCCAGCTGGCGACCTCGTCCAATCCGTTCTTCCATGTATCCAAGCAGGAGCTGGAACGGACGGGGCCATCGTATTCGCTCCTGACGGTACGGGAAGTGCAGCAAAGGTATGGCGAGGCCGCGGAACTCTATTTCATCACGGGCTCGGATACCATCAATGAGCTGCACACCTGGTATCATATCGAGGAATTGCTGCGCGAATGCCATTTTGTGGGGACCACCAGACCAGGGGCTCCTGTCGACGAGGAAGCTTTGGTCCGGCAGTTCGGAGCCTTGGCCCGTGAGAAGATCCACTTCCTGGCCGTACCAGAACTGGAAATCTCTTCCACGGTGGTCAGGGCACGCGTGAGGGCTGGCAAGAGCATCAAGTATCTGGTGCCGCCTGCTGTGGAAGCGTATATCAAAAAAGAAGGGTTGTATTCATGAGTTTTGGCATGAGCTATGAGGCCATGGAAGCTGAACTGGCGAGCCGGTTGAAGGACAGCCGTTTCCGTCATTGCCTTGGGGTAGCCGAGACGGCGGTTTTCCTGGCGCACCGCTTTGGTGCCGATGAGGAGCGGGCCCGTGTGGCCGGCTTGCTGCATGACTGTGCGCGTGAGTACCGCAATGAGGACATGCTGGCGGAGGCGCAGCGCCGCGGGATAGCAATCGGCGAAGTGGAGCGGGCGATGCCCCTCCTGCTGCATGCGTATATCGGTGCAAGGCGTGTGCGGGAGATCTATCACGTGGATGATGCCATGGTAGAGCAAGCCATCTGGCGTCACACCGTCGGTGGCACTGGCATGACGGATCTCGACAAGATCATCTGGTTTGCAGATATGGTCGAGCCGGGGCGCAATTATCCAGGTGTCGAGGAACTGCGCCGGCTGGCAAAGACAGCTAGCCTCGATGATATGGTCCTTGAAGGCTTGAGCCAGTCGATCCGTTTCGTTGTAGCGAAGGGCCATCTGATCCATCCCGATACCGTGCTGGCGCGCAACGAGCTGCTATTGAAGAAGACCGGCAGAAATGAACCATAAGAGCAATAAAGAAGGTGCGCCAATGGGAAATGAACAGCAGAATATCACCCGCGAGAATATCATGCGGAAACGGCAGCTGCGGGCAAGACGCCGCCGCCGGGCATTGGCCAGGCTTTTTTTCCTGCTGATATTCTTGGGGGCTGTGATAGCCGGTGTGCTGTTCCTTGGATATACACTGGTCTCCTGGGGCAGCAATATCTATCACGAATATCAGGCCATGTACAATGGCTACACGGAACGACAGCAGGCAAGGCGCGGCACCATCGACCCCAAGTTTGATGGCTACACGAACATCCTGGTCATGGGGCTGGACGAAGGTGCTGATGAGACGGCAGGCACGGAGAAGCGTGCCGATACGATCCTGGTGGTCAGCCTCGAGAATGAGACGGGCAAGGTGCGGTTCATCAATATCCCGCGGGACACCTGGGTGAACCTGCCGGAGGGCGGTACGGCGACGAAGCTCAAGAGCGTCTATGCACTGGGCGGGGCGCCGATGATGGTACGCCAGATCAGTTCGCTCCTGGGCATATCCATCCATCAGTATGTGGCCTTGGACATGGCGGCCTTTGTGGATCTCATCGATGCGCTGGGCGGCATCGATATCTATGTCGAGGGGGATATGCAGTACGAGGACCCCGAGGCGGATCTGTCGATCCAGCTCAAACAGGGCTATCAGCATCTGAATGGCCAGCAGGCCCAGCAGTATATCCGGTTCCGCAGCTCGGAACTCGGCGATGTCGGCCGCGTGCAGCGCCAGCAGCGTTTTGTGAAGGCTCTTTATCAGAAGCTGCTGCAGTTTGAGACGGTGCCGAAATTACCGGCTGTGGCAGATATCTTCAAGCAGCGCGTCGATACGAGCGCAGAAATCTTTGATTCTGCGCATCTGGCCAATGTCCTGCGCAGCATGAGCAGCGATACGCCAGTGAGCGTCATGCTGCCGGGGTCCGTGGCCCAGGAGGATGAATCGATTTGGGTGCCGGATGAAGCCGGAATCCAAAAACGCATGCAGGAACTCTTTCCTGCCGATACATGGAATAAACCAGAGGAGGAATAAAATTGATGATACAGGGAATGACGGAGGCCATCTGCAAGGCGGCCAGTGACAAGAAGGCACGCGATATCGTAGTGATGGATATGCAGGGGCTCATGTCCTCGACGGATTACTTCGTGATCTGCTCGGCGAATACGGCCACGCAGGTCCGGGCAATCGCAGATAATATCGAAGAGGCTATGGATGAGGCAGGCATCGCCTTCAACCACAAAGAAGGTTATCGCGAAGGTGAATGGGTGCTGCTGGACTATGGTGATGTAGTCGCGCATATCTTCATGCAGGAGGCCCGCGAGTACTATGCGTTGGAGCGTCTCTGGGGCGATGCAGAGCTGACCCCGTACGAAGACTGATTGAGGTCGGAGATGGAAGAGAGAAAAAAGAGAAAATACGGGCCGAGTACGGTCGCGACACTCAAGGTAGCACGTATCGGTGAGATGGGTGCCTTCCTGGATGCGGAAACCGGCAACACGTCGGACGATATCCTGCTGCATAAGACACAGCAGACCGGGCCGGTGGCCGTTGGCGACGAAGTCACGGTATTCCTGTACCTTGACCCGAAGCGCCGGCTGACGGCAAGCATGCGTGTACCGCGCATGAAAGAAGGACAGATCGCCCGCCTCAAGGTCATCAATACGAGCCGGGACGGAGCTTTCCTGGACGTTGGTGCCGAGCGCGGCATCTTCATGCCGTATGCAGGCATGCGCGGGCGGCCTCAGGTCGGCGAGGTGGTATGGGCGAAGCTCTACACCGACAAATCCGGCCGTCTGGCGGTCACGATGGAAGTCGAGGATGAGATGCGCCGCGCCTCGCAGCCGGCGACGAATGTCCGCGTAGGCGATGCGGTCACTGGTGCCATATACAACTACACCGATAGCGGAGCCTTCTTGTTCAGCAACGAACGCTATATCGTGTTCATCGACAACAAAGAGATGAAGACGCGGCCGCGTGTCGGCGAAGTCGTGACGGCGCGGGTGACGTATGTACGTCCGGATGGGCGGCTCAATGCCTCCCTGCGTGAGGTCAAGGAAAAGGCCTTGCTTACGGACTCGCAGCGCATCCTGGAGCTCTTGGCGAGCCGCAATGGCAAGATGCCGTACAGCGATGAATCGTCGCCGGAGGTCATCCGTGACAAGTTCCAGATCTCAAAGGCAGCATTCAAGCGGGCCTTGGGACATCTCTTGCGCGAGGGCCGTGTCGTGGAGAAAGATGGCTGGACCTATCTGAAAGAAAAATGATGGTGCCGGTGGACTTTTTTCAGGAAAGCAGAAGGAATTTGTTGCTTTAAGGCGAATAGAAACATCATAGATGAAATATAAAATGGGATAATACGAATCCGAGTATGGGGGCGAATTGAATGGCAGCAGAAACGAGTGGAGATAAAAAAGGGATCCTGCTTGAGACAGGCACGAATGAGTTTGAGATTGTTGAGTTCAGCATTGGCCATGTGAATTATGGTATCAATGTAGCGAAGGTTCGCGAAGTCATCACGCGCACGCCGGTGACGACTATGCCGCAGGCGCATCCGTATATCGATGGACTGTTCACGCTGCGTGGCAAGGCGATTCCGTTGGTCAACCTGCCGCGCTGCCTGAATGTGCAGACGGGGACGGAGCCGAAGAACATCATTGTAACGGAAATCAATAATTACAATATCGGCTTCTTGGTTGAGAATGTTTCGCGTATCCATCGTATTTCCTGGAAGGATATGGAGCCGGCGCCGGAGGTCGGTGACCAGTCGCGAGTAGTCGGCATCGTCAAGATGAAGGACCGCATCGTGCTCTTGCTTGACTTTGAGACGATCATTGCGGAGATCAATCCGGAAATCAATGCGAAGCTGACCACCTATGAAGAGGCAACTGAGGACGTAAAGGTCAAGCGCTCCAATGTGCATGTTGTTGTGGCAGAGGATTCGCCGATGTTGCGCGACCTTCTGGTCACGACGCTGCATGAGTCGGGGTATCGCTTTGTCCGCGACTTCGGCAATGGCCAGGATGCCTGGGATTATCTGCGGGGCCTGGCTGAACGTGAGGGCAAGATCGAGGATCATGTCGGCGTCATCGTATCCGATGTCGAGATGCCGAAGATGGATGGACATCGACTGCTGAAGCTGGTCCGTGAAGACGAGCGTCTGCAGAGTGTGCCGCTCGTACTCTTCTCGTCGCTGATCAGTGACGAGATGCGTCTCAAGGGCGAGCAGCTCGGTGCATCGGGACAGATTGCGAAGCCGGAGATCAACCAGCTTATCGGTCTGCTCGATAACCTCATCTTCGGGACGCCGCTCCATAAAGACCATCCGGATGCATAAGCCAGCTGGAAACAAGAGATTCTGTGGGACTGCCGCTGAGTTG
Organism: Pseudoselenomonas caprae; assembly: GCF_008271345.1. NCBI lineage: Bacteria > Bacillati > Bacillota > Negativicutes > Selenomonadales > Selenomonadaceae > Pseudoselenomonas > Pseudoselenomonas caprae. The sequence goes on along the minus strand of NZ_VTOZ01000016.1, from coordinate 60,796 downwards.
CGGCGGTCCTTTTCTTATGATAGAATGGTACTGATTAGTATTAAGTGGGAGAGGTATCATCCATGAGAAGGTATACATCTCTTCTGTTGACGTCGTTCCTGCTCCTCTTAGTCGTGGTAGCAGGGTCTGCGTATCTGGCCGGAGCTGGCCATGATGAGCAGCAGCGGCCAAGACAGGAGATCACTGTCTATACGACGCTGCCAGCTGAGCATGTGACCATCCTGACGGCGGCGTATGAGAAGCAGCATGGTGTGCGTGTGAACTTTGTGCCGCTGCCAGCTGAGAAGCTCTTGAACCGTTTGCAGGAGCAGGCGTACAGCGGCAAGGATGGCGAGGCCGCCATGGTGCTGGCTGACCGCGAGACACTGGCGAAGGCTGCGGCTGCTGGCTATCTGGTACCGTATCTGTCCGAGGCTGGCGATCAGGTCCAGGAAGATTTCCGTGAGGAAAACGGCTACTGGGTAGGCGTTTGGTACGATCCGATCGTCTTCTGTGTCAACAAGGATTATCTGAAGACGCAGGCGCATATCCCCGATACTTGGCAGGATCTGGCCAAGCAGAAGAAGGTGCGCATCGGCGTTACGGATTTTTTGGCGGCTGACGCCTCCGCGAACCTGCTCATCAGCATGATCGCGCAGTTCGGCGATGCGGCTGCCTATGACATCTGGCGGCAGCTTCATCCCAAGGTCGTGCAATATGCACGGTATCTGTCCACCCCGGTCCGCCAGGCGGGGATGGGCGAAGTGGATATTGCCGTGGGCGTGGAGAGTGAGACGATCCGCTACATGCAGGACGGCTATCCGCTGCAGGTCGTATATCCAGCCGATGGCACGGCAGCAATCGTGACGGGAACCGGCATGGCGTACCGGGCTGAGCCGAAGGCCCAGCGGGCCGCCAAGGAGTTCGCGGACTGGCTGCTGGGGGATGATGCGCAGCTGGCATTGCAGGAGCGGAGCTTCTATTTCGTGCCGACTAATCCGGGAACGCTGGCTTACAAGATGTTTGCTGGCAAGAATCTGGTGCTGTTCAATCAGCCAGCCAGTTACACGGCACAGCAGAAGCATGATTTTCTTGACCGGTGGGTCAAAGAAGTCCGCTTCAAATAACAGGGATTTGTGATATGAGGGGACAGAGGATACCGCCTGCTGTTGCAGGTTGTATCCTCTGTATCTTCTTGTAACCATTTGCTTTGTGCAGCATGGCAGGAGAGTTTTCCGATTCATATAGGAGGTTTAAAGTGAAAGCAGGTTTTATCAGTCTTGGCTGTTCCAAGAATCTTGTCGATACGGAGGTCATGCTTGGTGAGCTTACAGCGCATGGCATCGAGATAACGCCGGAGCCGGCAGAGGCCGACATCCTCATCGTCAATACGTGTGCTTTTATCCAGTCCGCCAAGGAGGAGTCCATCACGACTGTCCTCAACATGGCGGACTACAAGGAGACGGGGCGCTGTCGCAGCCTGATCGTTGCTGGCTGCCTGGGGCAGCGCTACAAGCAGGAGCTGCTGGATGAGCTGCCAGAGGCCGATGCCATCCTTGGCACCGGCGCCTGGGGCCGTATCATGGAGGCCGTCGAGGAGACGCTCAAGGGCCATCGTGTCGTCATTGCTGGTGAGGATGATACGCTCTATGATGAGAAGACGCCGCGCATCACGACGACGCCGGATTACACGGCGTATGTCAAGATTGCCGAGGGCTGCGACAACCGCTGCGCGTTCTGCGCCATCCCGCAGATCCGTGGCCGTTTCCGCAGCCGCCGCATGGAGGATATCTGTGCGGAAATCGAGCGCCTGACCGAAAAGGGCGTGCGTGAGGTCGTGCTGATCGCGCAGGACAGCACGCTCTACGGCAAGGACATCTATGGCAAGCCGGTGCTGGCTGAGCTTCTGCGGAATATCTGCAAGGTGCCGAAACTCAAATGGGTGCGTACGCTCTACTGCTATCCGAAGTTCTTCACCGACGAACTCATCGATGTCTATGCCAATGAGCCCAAGGTCTGCAAATATGTAGACCTGCCGTTGCAGCATGCGGATAACGATGTGCTGCGTTCGATGCACCGCCCCGATACCCGTGAGGATATGGTGGCACTTCTGGATAAGCTGCGTGCGCGGATTCCGGGGGTCACGATCCGTTCGACGTTCATTGTCGGCTTCCCTGGCGAGACCGATGCGCAGTATCAGACGCTGCGCAAGTTCCTGGAGGAACAGCGGCTCGATCGTGTCGGCGTATTCACGTATTCGCGTGAGGAAGATACGGCCGCCTATGACATGCCCAACCAGGTTTCTGAGGAAGTCATGCAGGAGCGCTATCATGATCTCATGAGCCTGCAGAGCAAGATTTCGGAGGAGGTCAATCAGTCCTTTGAAGGCAAGGAGCTGGAGGTGCTGGTCGAGGGCCGTGATGAGGAGCAGCCGAATATCTGCGTGGGCCGCTCGTACCGCGAGGCACCGGAGGTCGATGGACAGGTCTATGTCGAGAACGATACGGACAGCAAGCCGGGCGACATCATCAAGGTCAGGGTCCTGCAGGGCTTCACGTATGATGTAGTCGGCGAGAAGCTGGCAGACTGACGAGGCGGATCATGAAGAGCATGGAAGAGGTTGTAGGAGATCTGCTGGCCAGCCAGCATAAGACTATCGCTTGTGCTGAGTCGTGCACCGGGGGGCTGCTGACGAGCCGGCTGACCGATATCCCGGGAAGCTCGGCCTATGTCATGGGCTCTGTGGTCTGCTATACGAATAAGGTCAAGGAGCAGCTGGCTGGTGTGCAGCCGGAGACGATTGCTGCCTATACGGAGGTGTCAGCCGAAACTGCCGGCGAGATGGCGCAGGGCATCCGCCAGCGCATCGGTACCGACATCGGTGTAGGCATCACGGGGCTGGCTGGTCCTGGCGGTGGCAGCAATGGCCAGCCGGTGGGGCTGGTGTACATCGCTGTGGCTGGCGCACGGGGCACAACGATCCGCGAGCACCACTTCCGTGGCGACCGCAAGGAAATCAAACAGAAAAGTGCAGAGACAGCTCTGCAGATGATACACGATTATCTATCAGGAGGAACTTTTTGAAACACGAAATGAAAAAATTTGGCGAGATCGATTTGAGCCGCAAGATCCTGCAGGCCGTGACAGAGATGGGCTTTGAGGAGCCGTCGCCTATCCAGGCGCAGACGATTCCGTTGGCCCTGGAGGGCCATGATGTCATCGGCCAGGCACAGACCGGTACGGGCAAGACAGCAGCCTTTGGCATCCCGACGGTGGAAAAGACTGCCGAGAAGTCGCGCCATATCCAGGCGCTGGTGCTGACGCCGACCCGTGAGCTGGCTATCCAGACAGCCGAGGAACTCAACAAAATCGGCAAGTTCAAGCGCGTGCGTACGCTGCCGGTCTACGGCGGCCAGTCGATTGAGCGCCAGATCCGGGCACTGGGACGTGGGGTGCAGATCATCGTCGGCACGCCGGGACGTCTGCTCGATCATCTGCATCGCGGGACGATCAAGCTCGAGCATGTACAGACGCTGGTGCTTGATGAGGCTGATGAGATGCTCGATATGGGCTTCATCGACGATATTGAAAGCATCCTGGAGATGATACCGGCTGAGCGCCAGACTTTGCTGTTCTCGGCCACGATGCCAGCGCCCATCGAAAAGCTCTCGCTGCGCTATATGGATCATCCACAGCGCGTGACGATCACGCGGGAGAATCTGACTGTGCCGCTCATCGATCAGGTATACTATGAGACGCGCCAGAAATTCGAAGGCCTTTGCCGTGTGCTCGATGTCGAAGAGACTGGCAAGCTCATCATTTTCTGCCGGACGAAGCGTGCTGTCGATGACCTTTCTGCGTCTCTCGATGCGCGTGGCTATTCGGCGGGCGGCCTGCATGGCGATCTGTCGCAGATCCAGCGCGACCGTGTGATGAAGAAATTCCGTGAGGGGCGCATCGATGTGCTGATTGCGACCGATGTAGCGGCGCGCGGCATCGATATCGATGATATCACGCATGTCATCAACTATGATATCCCGCAGGATCATGAGTCCTATGTCCACCGCATCGGCCGCACGGGCCGTGCGGGCCGTACGGGTGTAGCGATGACGTTCATCGAGCCGAAGGAGTATCGCCAGCTGCGCCTCATCATGAAGCTGGCACATACGAAGATCCAGCGTCGCGAGCTGCCGACGGCTTCGGATATCCTCGAGCGGCAGAAGGACCTCGTCCAGGAGCGGCTGATCAAGACTCTGCAGCAGAATCATTACGACGATTACCATACCATCATTTCGGATGTGGTTGCGGAGGGCTTCGATCTTGTCGATATCGCTGCTGCAGCTCTCAAGCTCTCCCTTGAAGGCTACCAAGAGGAGCCGAAGAGTGCAACCGACAGCTTCGGGGATACGGGCGGTGCACCGGGCATGGTGCGCCTGTTCCTCAACATCGGCCGCAATCAAAAGATACGTCCGTCCGACATTGTCCGGGCGATTGCCGGTGAGGCAGATATCCCAGGCGATACGATCGGCGTCATCAATATCTATGACCGGTTCACCTTTGTGGAAGTACCAGAGGATGTGGCGGAGCGTGTCATGAATATCATGCACCGCAATACGGTCAAGGGTTATAAGGTTAATGTAGAGCCAGCACGCAAGCGCTGAAGCTCGGTTGATTAGGAAAGAAGGTATCCTGATGAATTGGAACAAGAACATGGCAATGGGCGTTATGGCGGCAATCCTGCTTGGAAGTGCTGCTCCGGCAACGGTTTTCGCAGCTGAGCCGGCTCCGGCAGCTGAGACGGCTCAGGCGCAGCCGGCAAAGCTTGGCTATACTTACACGAGCAAGGAGTATGGTTTTACCATCCAGTGCCCGCAGCGTCCGAATGTTATCCCCGCTAGCCTGCTTTATGAGGGCAAGAAAGGCGAAGTGCTTGTCTTTGACAACGATGGGTACAACATCAAGAATGCCTGGGTTGTCCTGATGGATGCCTTTGATGGGAAGAAGACGCCGGACTTCAACAAGATCAACGAAGAAGAGGCCAAGAAATATCTCAATGACCTGATGAACAGCAATGGTTATGAAGGCATCATGCTGGTGAATCTCAGCGCGACGAACAAGGCGGTCTATGCGGTAACGGCAAAAGAGATCGAGGTCGATACCAATGGGGATGGCAAGTTCGATGCCAAGGCCACGGCTGACACGCAGATGGCAGTGACCTTTTTCCGTGGGGCGAAGGGTGGCTGCTATTCGCTGCAGCTGATCGATAATCCTGTGCTGCGTGACAGTGCCATCAAGCTGTTCCAACAGGGTGTGGCAAGTTTCCAGGAGAAATAAAGCAGGATTTTCCTGTGTGGTGCAGAATTACATATAATGATATGTGATTGCAGCTAAGAATACATTGGGGGATTGCGGGATGAAGCGTAGCAAGAAACAAGGGGTGGCCTTGGCGGCTGCCGCTTTGCTGATGGTGCAGAGCATGGGGATTGCCAATGCCGGAATGGGCGAGGTAGATTATAGCGGGTTGCCGGGCAGGAATGCAAGGTTGCATTGGGATGCCGTCGGAACGGCACCGAAAGCTGATGCTGAGGCCGGTAAGGTAGCAGCCACGCAGGAACCGAAGGCTGTGCCTATCATCATCACGGCCGCAGACATTGATGCGCAGAAGAAGGCAGGGAAAAAATCTCCGGCAGAAGTCCAGCCGGCAGTATTGCCGCAGCCTCCTGTTGCTCCGCCTGCGCCAGCTGTCCAGCCGCAGCCGGCTCCGGTTGTGGCTCCGGCAAAAGCGGCGCTGCCCGCAGGAAATGTCGTGGAACTGCCGCCAATCCAGGCGGTGGAGGTCAAGCTGCCAGCTGTGGCAAGACCAGCCGCGGCAAAGCCTGTGGTGGAGCTTCCGCCTATCGAGAAGGTGCCTGCGGCAACGGCCAGCAAGGCACAGACGGTAGAGCTGCCGCCAATCCAGCCAGTAAAATAGACGAAAAGACGCGCAACCAGCGAAGGAGCTGGCTGCGCGTCTTTTGTTTGGCAACGACACAACAAAAAAACCGCTATCCTAACAGATAGCGGTGAAATATGCAATGGCAGGGGTAGCTGGACTCGAACCAACGCATGCGGGATTCAGAGACCCGTGCCTTACCAACTTGGCGATACCCCTGTAAGGTTTCTGACTCAGTGAGCCATCGACATTTATATATTATATAGAGATGGTAGGGAGATGTCAAGAACTTTTTTTGCTAATCATTTAATTTTTCCGGTTGGGAGCATGGCAAAATAGGGAGTGGCCTGCAGCCAGATCTCGAAGGTGCGCGGCCAGGGATAGCTGAGGTCGACGGTCATGTCTTGCAGCAGTAGGGAGAACTGGCCATAGGGCGAGTGGAAGGTCACAGGCTGGCGGAAGGCGCGGGTATTCTTGTAGGCTGCCAGATGATCTTTCATGGCACGCTGCAGCATGCGGTTGGCCCAGCGATGGTTGTGTTCAAGGTCGAGGTCGGCGGTGTTGGTGTAGCCGGCCTTCTGGAGCTCCAGGTTGATGAGGTCGATGTCCTCTTTCAGATAGAAGTAATCTTCGAGCAGCCGATCCTGCAGGAAGGTGATATTGGCAGCTGTCAGGCCAATCGTTTCCTCAAGGCTGGCAGCCTGCTGGCGGGAAACCTCGTAAAGGCTGGCCTGAGCCAGCGCGGTGCCGATACTGTTGCTCGTAGTGTTCCAGCCAGCATAGGCGATAAGCGTATTCACGGGATAATCGCTATTGAGCAGCAAAGGCAGGACGGTTTCCTGGGCCGTGAAATGCTTGCTGAGGTCGACGAGGGCGACGGGTTGGTTGTTTTCGCGCGCCGTTTGCAGATACGCTGCCGTCTGCTGGCGGCTGGCTAAGTCATCTTCATCGCTATTGCAGGTGGAGACAAGCAGTGTGAAATCGGCCTCACCGGGGGTGTCACTTTCCTGGCCGCCTAGCAGGGCAATCTTTTCGCGGACAGTCTCCGCGGTGTTGATCGCCATATAGGGCATGACGCGGTCCGGTGTGGCTGGCGAGTTGTAGTGCACGAAGATGCGCGGGCGGAAGCCTGCCTGCCGGTTTTTGATGGTGGTCAGCAGCGAGAGGGCGATCTCATCGGCGCCATGGGTCAAAAAGACTTTGTCCGCCGGAAGGTTTTGGTGGGCGATGTATTTCTTCAGCTCGTTCTTTTCGATGTTGGGGATGCTGAAGGGCTCGCCGTCGTCCTGTCCGAGGACGAGCTGGGCCAGGACACCTTCGTGTACCAGCCGGATCAGCGCTTCGTTGAGCTGCTTGTTCTCGGCAAAGTGCGCAAGGTAGCGCGTCATGCTTTCGGCGGGAATAGCCTGTTCAAGGCGGGAAAGCTCCTGCTCGTCGATGGGCAGGCCTTCTGCTTGCCGGCCTTTCAGCCGCGAGTAGGCCAACAGGTCTTTGCGTTCCTGATAGCCGTCGATGGTGTCTTGGGGCGTCTGGCGCGGCAGGATGCTGAAGGCGTAGAGGGGGATGTCGGGATGAGCAGTGTGGAGTCCGCGCAGGTATTGGAGCAGGCTATTGATTTCCGCGGGGGAGGCTTCCTTCTCACGGGCGGCCAGCAGCCCGCCGTAGAGCAGCTGGTCGATGGACAGGATGGCGGCCTGGCTGTTGCCGAGGTTCTGGCTGAGCCATTGCCGCATGCCTTGCGTATCCCCGGGCTGTGAGTAATAGTCTTGTATGCTGGTGGGCGGTGCTTCGACGCGTGTGCCAGCGATGCGTCCTGCATCAATGACGAACTGGCGGCACGGGGGGCGTCCGTCGAGCGGGACGAGCAGTACCGTATCGGCCAGCGGCCGTTCAGGCGTGAGCGGTACTGCTGGCCGGGCAGGGCGCAGCATATGCCAGAGCCCGAGCATGAGGACGAGGATGATGAGCGGAATGATATAGTGATGACGTTGTTTCACGGTAAACTCCTATACAGTAAAGATTCTTTGCATATTATACCATACGGGCAGTTCACTATTTGAATAAAATATGGTAAAATGAATTTGTTTACTGTGAGGTAAATAACAGCACAGGATGGAGTGGATGATATGAGAATCATCACGGGGACAGCCCGGGGATGCCGATTGAAGACACCGAAAGGGCAGGACACGCGGCCCACAGCTGACCGCATCAAAGAGTCGCTGTTCAATATCCTGGGGCAGAAAGTACTGGATCGCAAGGTGCTGGATATTTTTGCCGGTACGGGCAATCTGGGCTTGGAAGCGTTGTCGCGTGGGGCGAAAAGTGGTATGCTCGTGGATAAGGCCACGGCTCAGCTCATGCAGGAAAACGCACGGTTGACACGGCTGCAGGACAAGGTTACGGTGCGCGGCGGCGATGTTTTTGCCGAGCTCGGCCAGCTGGACCGCAGCCAGCCAGATTTCGATCTGATTTTCTGCGATCCGCCCTACCACAAGGGGCTCTGGGAGCGGGCACTCAAGCAGATCGACCAGTCAGCGGGCATTATGGCACGCAATGGTATCCTGGTCGTCGAGCATGGTGCTGATGAGAATGATATTCCCGAGCTTGAGCACTTGATAGCAGTCATGAACCGGCGGTATGGACATACCACGCAGCTGACTTTTTTCCAGTGGCGGGCGTATGTCGAGGAGGTGGAGCTGTGACGCGGGCAGTGTGTTCCGGCAGTTTCGACCCGGTGACCAACGGTCATGTTGACGTCTTCGAGCGGGCCAGCAGGATGTTTGATGAGCTGATCATCTGTGTGTTCCAGAATGCCAGCAAAAAGGGATTCTTGCCGGTGGAGCAGCGGGTGGATCTGCTGCGTCAGGCGGTCAGCCATTTGGAGAACGTGCAGGTCATGTCATTCGCGGGGCTCATAACCGAGTTCATGCGCGCGCATGATGCACAGGTCATCGTCCGTGGCATCCGGTCGGTGAAAGACTTGGAATATGAAGAGAATGAAGCGTATATGATCCGTCATATCGCGCCAGAGATTGATACAGTGTTTCTGCTGACGCGGCCGGATTACTCCTATGTGAGTTCATCCGGTGTCCGGGAACTGTTCCGGTTCCATGGCAGTGTCCATGGGCTGGTTCCGGACTGCGTGGAGCAGGCGATGATAGAATTAGAGCAGAGAGAAAGGAAGTAAGCGGTATATGTCAGTACGCGATACCTTGGATAAACTCGAGAATATGGTGGTGGGAGCTTCGCATTTCCCGTTTACGGAGAAGACCCTGATCAATGATAATGAACTCATCCATTATGTAGATGAGCTGCGTAATGATCTGCCCAAAGAGCTCAACCGGGCCGATGAGATCATGCGCAATCGCGAGCAGATCCTGGAGGATGCACGCAAGGAGGCCGAGCAGATCAAGCGGGAGGCCAAGGAATATGCAGAGCGCATCACGGACGATAATGAGATCGTCCAGCAGGCCAAGGAAAAGGCCAAGACCATCCTGCAGCAGACGCAGCAGCAGGAGCGTGAGATCATGGAGCGCACGCAGCAGAATGCTACGCAGCTGCAGAATGATGCGGATGCTTATGCCAACCAGGTGTTTGAGCAGCTGATCGCCCATGTGACAGGAACCTTCCAGGGGGTACGCCAGGCTGAACAGGGCTTGCAGCAGGCACTCAATGTCCTGCAGCAGGCAAAGACGCAGATGAACCAGCAGGCTGCACGCCAGGCACAGCAGGCCGCTGCCGTGACGGCAGCACAGCTGGCCGAGCAGCAGGAAAACGAATAAGACAATATAAAAGGAAAGCAGCCTTGTCCAGTGGACAAGGCTGCTTTCCTTTTATATTGTCCCTGCTTCAGCAGGATTGTGCCTGCCTGGTACGTAGCCGGGTCAAAAGCTCCTGCAACAGCTCCCATTCGCGGGGATTGAAGGCCGTGTGGATGGACAGGGAAAGATGTCCGGGGGGCTGGATGGGGGCTGGCAGATTGGTGATCAGCAGGTCATAGTCGACATGCGTAGAGACGAATTGCAGATGGAAGTCATCGCGGAACCGGGAGATGATTTCCTGCTTGATCTTTTCTTCATAGATCGGGCCATAGTCGGTCAGCAGGGCGAGATGGATGACCGGCTCGGCTGCTGCAAGGTCAAAGTATTGGCTGCAAAGCAGGATGTAATGGGGAAGCAGATAACAGGTATCGGTGAAGCAGCGACCACAGGGATGGGGCGCGAGGGCTTCGTAGAGCTTCTGCATGTGGCGGGCGAAGCGGGGATATGTCGTCTGGTATGTCTTGAGGAAAGGATAGCGCTCCAGCAGGTCGGAACTGCCGCTCAGCAATGCGCCGTGGAAGTGCAGGCGGTGCAGCTTCTGGCGGAAGCTCGGGGCCCCCATGCCGATCCAGCTCGGGAAATAGCGGGCAAAGACGGCCATGAAGTGATCGGTGGCTGTGAGGGGCAGGCAGTCGAAGCCACGGGCATCGCGGGCGGCTGCAAACAGGCGTTGCTGCACATTGGCGCCAAAGGGGAAGGCATGCAGCAGATAGAAGACAAATTGGCATTCTGCGGTCAGGATGGGAAGGCGGAAGCGCTGGAAGAATCGCTCGATGGCGGGAAGGCCGGCGTGATACGCTTCATTGTCGAGGCCGAGCTCAGCGGGCAGAGGCGAAGACAGGCTATGGCGCAGGCTCATGCGGTGGACAATGATGGCGAGCCAATAGGAGAAGTGCTTGCGGTCGCTGATGGACATCGGAAAGTCGAGCGCGCCGAGGATATCTTCGATGGCATTCATGATGCGCTGGCGCGAGATATCAGGAAATGGCCAATCGTAGCCGCGGTAGATCTGCAGGTAGAAGTTATTGAAGAAATAGCGGAGCTGCATCTCATCGCCGGAAAGTTTCATATCGGCGGCATCAAGGGTCAGGGAGAAGGCTGCCACAGCATCACGCATCGGGGCAAGCGCACGGTACAGTGAAGCCTGGCTCAGATAGTGGGTCAGGCAGAATGACGTGGTCGTATCCACGGTTTCGAGGAACATGGCATGGAAAAAGGAATAGGTCAGCGACTCCTGGGCAAACTGTGTGTAGACCACATGGATGTTGAGCCAGGGAGCCCGGCTCAGACGGATGCCGAGGGCAGTATTGCGCTCGATGACAAAAGCCTGAGGGAAACGCTCCTCAAGATGCATCGTGAGGCTTTGCAGGTATTTATGGATGGTTCGCTCTGAGAGCTGGAGACCGGCTGCGAGTTCCTGGCAGGAAAAGCAACGGTCATCAGAATCGAGCAGGCTAAGCAGCGCGTATTCTTTTTGCAGGGATTTGTCGAGAATGGGGAGCAATGGATATCCTTCTTTCTGGCTTCGTTTTGTTTCGCAGTTTTTGCCGTATTTGACGGCAGGATTTGATGCAATAAGCTGGTGTGTTTATGTTACGCTATATGCGTCTTGTGGAAGGCGATATTGTTATGGTTTATTGTACTGGAAATAGGAGGATTTGGAAAGAGAGGTTTTTGACATGAAGTTTTCTTTACCTTATGACAAGGGAACTATGGCTGCTGAGGTGGCTGATGAGAATCTGCTGGCTGTACTGGAATCCAAGGCGGCAGGCTATAAGGCAGACAAGGGGCAGCAGGAGCTGGTCGAGGCGTCACTGGATAATCCTATCGGCTCACCGCGCCTGGAGGAACTGGTGAAGGGCAAGAAGAACATCACCATCATCAGCTCAGATCACACGCGGCCGGTACCCTCGCATATCACGATGCCAATCTTGCTGCGCCGCATCCGTTCGGCGGAACCGGAGGCAAATATCAGCATCCTGGTAGCGACGGGCTTCCATCGTCCGTCAACGCATGAGGAACTGGTGGCCAAATACGGCGAAGAGATCGTCAACAAGGAGAACATCGTCATGCATGTTTCGACGGATGATGCTTCGATGGTCAAGATCGGCACGCTGCCAAGCGGCGGCGAATGCATCGTGAACCGTACTGCGGTCGAGGCAGACCTGCTGATTGCTGAGGGGTTCATCGAATCGCATTTCTTTGCTGGTTTCTCGGGCGGCCGCAAAGCGGTACTGCCGGGGGTGGCCTCATACAAGACCATCATGGCCAATCATTGCGGCGAATTCATCAATTCGCACCATGCGCGCACTGGCAATCTGCTCGACAACCCGATCCATCGTGATATGGTCTATGCGGCTCGTACTGCCGGCCTGAAGTTCATCCTCAATGTCGTGCTCAATGAGGACAAAGAAATCATCGGCTCCTTTGCTGGTGAGCTGGAACGCGCCCATGAGAAGGGCTGCGAGTTTGTCGCAGATCTGGCGCATGTGCCGCAGGTGCAGGCGGATATCACGGTGTCGACCAATGGCGGCTATCCGCTCGACCAAAACATCTACCAGGCAGTCAAAGGTATGACGGCAGCCGAGGCGGCCAACAAAGAAGGAGGCACTATCATCATGGTGGCTGGCTGCGCGGATGGTCATGGCGGCGAGGGCTTCTATCACAATCTAGCAGATGCCAAAACACCGCAGGAGTTCCTGCAGAAGGCAATCAATACGCCGCGCCTGGAGACAATCCCGGATCAGTGGACGTCGCAGATTTTGGCGAGAATCCTTGCCCATCATCGCGTCATCATGGTATCAGATCTGGTTGAGCCGCAGCTCATCACCGATATGCATATGGAGCTGGCCAAGAGTTTTGACGAAGCCCTGCAGAAAGCCTATGGCTATGAGGGCCGCGATGCGAAGGTGGCTGTCGTGCCCGATGGCTTGGCAGTCATCGTCGGCTGAGGAATAAAGGAATAAGAGAAGAAAGATAGGAGAACGAATTCAATGGAACATCAATTGTTGGCAGAGTTCATGGGCACCGCCCTGATGATCATCTTTGGTATCGGCGTGCACTGTGATGATACGCTGGTGAACACGAAATACAATGGCACGGGGCACATCTTTGCGATAACGACCTGGTCGTTTGGCATCACGGTATCCCTGTATCTGTTTGGCGATGTCTGCATCAACCCGGCCATGGTGGTGGCGCAGGCTGTGCTGGGGAATATTTCCTGGGGGATGGTGCTGCCGATCTCGCTGGCAGAGCTTGCCGGCGGCTTCTTCGGCGCGGCAATCATGTGGTTCTGCTATGCGGACCATTTCAAGGCTTCGGTGGGCAAGATCGATCCGGTGCGGATCCGCAATATCTTTTCCACGACGCCGGGCATCCGCAATCTGCCACGCAATTTCTTCTGCGAGTTTTTTGCGACGTTTGTCTTCATTTCGGGCATCTTGGGCATCCTGCGTGCCTGCCAGGGCCCTGCTGCCATGCTGGCACCGATAGCCATCGGCCTGCTGGTCTGGGCCATCGGCATGGGCATGGGCGGTACTACGGGATTTGCTATGAACCTTGCCCGCGACATGGGCCCGCGTCTGGCGCATGCCGTGCTGCCGATCGAGAACAAGGCGGACAACGATTGGCAATACGGCATCCTGGTGCCGGGCATTGCTCCGTTCTTTGGTGCTGCGGCAGCAGCAATCTTCATGCGCGGATTCTTCAACATCTGATCGATCGGCGCAAGCCTTCCCTGCGGGGAAGGTTTTTTCGTTAAGAGGAATTTTTCCTTTCAGCGCGAATACATTAAATTGGTTGGATATAGAATTGAGGTGGCCAGATGACTGAGGAGGAGATCGCGCGCCTGTTGCGCGAGTATAAAGAGGGGAATGTCGCTGAGGCGGAAGCTGTGAAGGCAATCGCAGAGGCGCCCTTCGAAGAGATGCGGTTCGCAGAAGTGGATCATCATCGCGAATTGCGGCAGGGAATGCCCGAGGTGATCTATGCGGCTGGCAAGACGCCTGAGCAGGTGCGGGATATTTTTTATTCGTTATATACGCACAGCAAGGGGAATCTGCTGGCTACCCGGGCCGATCGGTCGCATTACGAGAGGGTACAGGAAAAAGTACCTGCCGCCGTATACGACGAGACAGCGCGGCTCATTTACCTTGACCGTGATACACGCATCACGCGTGATGCGGCCCACAAAATCCTCATCCTGACGGCTGGGACCAGCGATATTCCCGTGGCGGAAGAGGCTCGGCTGACGGCCTATCTGTTCGGCAACTGCGTGGAGACCTGCTATGACTGCGGGGTGGCCGGCATACACCGGTTGTTTGCCCATCTGCCAGCGATAAAGGCGGCGAATGTCATCGTGGTCATTGCAGGCATGGAGGGGGCGCTGGCAAGCGTGGTCGGCGGGCTTACCGATAAACCCGTGATTGCCGTGCCGACAAGTGTAGGCTATGGGGCGTCATTCCATGGGGTGGCAGCGCTGCTGTCGATGCTCAACAGCTGTGCCATGGGCGTATCTGTCGTGAATATTGATAATGGCTTTGGGGCGGGAGCTCTGGCCAGCAAGATAAATAAATTGAGGTGAAACGATGCGGGCGATATATTTGGATTGCTTTGCCGGAATCAGCGGCAACATGTTTTTAGGCGCTTTGCTGCAGGCTGGTGTGCCAGTGGCTGTACTGGAAAAGGAATTGGCGAAGCTGCCGCTGCAGGATGAATTCCAGCTGGAAGTCTCTTCGGTCGTGAAGAATGGCATCCATGCAGAGTTCGTGGAGGTAAAGCTGCGGCAGGCGCAGCCTGGACATCATCAGGAGCATCATCATGGACATCATCATGCGCACCAGCATGTGCATCGGACGATGCGTGATATCCGTGGGATGCTGGAGCAGTCCTCCCTGGCAATGCCTGTCAAGCAGCAGGCCCTGTCTATCTTCACGGAAATCGCCAAGGCTGAAGGCAAGGTGCATGGCAAGCCGGCAGATGAGGTGGCCTTCCATGAAGTGGGAGCCGTCGATTCCATCGTGGATATCGTCGGGGCGGCAATCTGCCTGGATTACTTAGGCATAGAGCGCGTCTTTGCTTCGAAGCTGACGCTGGGCAGTGGGTTCGTTTCCTGTGCCCATGGGCTCATGCCGATCCCCGCACCGGCAGTTGCGGAACTCTTGCTGGGCTGGCCGTCTGAGCAGGGCTCGGAGAAGAAGGAGCTGGTGACTCCGACTGGTGCAGGCATCGTCAAGACCTTGGGGGTGTACAGTGAGGGAATCCCGCAGGGGTTCACGGCAGAATGCATCGGCTATGGTGCGGGCAGCCACGAGCTGGAGATCCCGAATGTCCTGCGGGTTTATCTGGGGGAGTATCAGGGGGCGGCCAGCGGACCGTTGACAATCCTTGAAGCCAATATCGACGATATGAATCCCCAGATCTATGGCTACCTGTTTGATAAATTATTGGCAGCTGGTGCACTGGATGTCTGGACGACGCCGATCTTCATGAAGAAGAACCGGCCAGCGCAGAAGCTGTCGGTGCTCGTCGATGAAGCGGCGAAGCCTGGATGCGTGAACCTCATCTTTTCGGAGACGACCAGCATCGGCCTGCGCGTCATGCCTGTCGCCAAACGCTTGGAGGCGTCGCGCCACACCGCGAAGGTCGAGACAAAGTATGGCGTGGTGGACTGCAAAGTAAGCGCCTGGGATGGCAAGCTCTGCAGCCTGTCGCCGGAGTATGAAGACTGCCGCCGGCTGGCTGAGGAGAAGTCCGTACCGCTCAAGGTGGTGCAGCAGGAGGCAATAGAGGCATTCAAGGAGCGGCTGGGGGAATGAGCACAGCTTGCTGGCTGCCCTGTTGACAAATAGGAAGCCGCTCGTTAAAATCAAAGTATTATTTAATGATGGAAACGGGAGGTTTTTTCATGAAAATAGCAATGGCAAACGATCACGCAGGCACGAGCCTGAAAAATGAGATCAAAGCCTATCTGGAGAGCGAAGGCCATGAGGTCAAGGATTTCGGCACGTATGATGCAGAGTCCTGCGACCTGTCGGATTTTGTCTATCCGGCGGCAATGGCGGTAGCCAAAGGAGAGTGTGAGCGTGGCATATTTGTCGATGGCGTTGGTTACGGAAGCGCGATGATTGCCAACAAGTTAAACGGCATTTATGCCGTAGTCTGCCAGGATCCGTTCTGTGCCCAGCTGGCTCGTCAGCATAACGACAGCAATGTCCTGTGCCTGGGCGGCAAGATCATCGGCGGTGCCATCGCGATGGAGACGGTCAAGACCTGGATGCATACGGACCCGCTGACGGCGGAGAAATATGTGCGCCGCGTCCAGAAGGTCAAGGAAATCAACGACAAACATTGCGTGCCAGTGAAGTGAATACCGCGCTGGCCGGTAAAGGAGATTTTCTTGACAAACGAAATGACGGTCGCTATAATGGATTGAGGTTGATGCTGAATGATGAATGTTAATATTGCTGAATTGAAAACCGATTTAGGCAGGGAGCTTCCCTTTTCCTTTACAACGACTGCCGCGGAACTTGATGCCGTAAGCGATGATTACCAGTTCGAGGGGCCAATCAAGGTCACAGGAACGGTGGTCTATACGGGATCGTGCTGGCGTGTGGCCGGAAAGATTGAGGATGTGAAGACCTTTGTCTGTGGTCGGTGCCTGGCTGAATGCCGTGAGGATCAGGTCCATGATTTTTCAGAGGATTTCAGCCGGGAGGCAGCGGAAACAGAAGACTTAGTCAATGTGTTTGAGGGAGATATGCTGGATATCCAGGATATGATCCGGGATACCCTGCTTGCGGCCCAGCCGCTCAGTAATATCTGCAAGCCCGACTGCAAAGGGCTTTGTCCGGTGTGCGGGCAGAATCTGAATGAGGGCGATTGCGGCTGTGATCGTTTCGTTCCAGATCCGCGCATGGCAGCATTACAGCAATTATTGAAAAAGGACTGAGTTCCCCGTAGGAACACAAAGGCTTAAGGAGGTGTATCCGACATGGCAGTACCAAAGCGTAAAACTTCCAAGGCTCGTCGCGATCAGCGCCGTGCTAACTGGAAATTAGAGGCTCCGGGTTTCGTTTCTTGCCCGCAGTGCCACGAGCCGAAGATGCCTCATCATGTATGCCCGGAATGCGGCTACTATGATGGCAAAGAGGTTGTCAAGGCAGCAGAGTAATAGAAGCTGTATAAGCAGGACGAGTGTTGTCCTGCTTATTTTATTGTTTTCAGACAACTGACCCTTGCATTTTTAGTACATACCATTTATAATAGACCATTATATGAGACTGTAGTAGCAGGTACTAAAGATTGAAGCGAAGGGAGGTGTTCGAATGGCAAGGGTGAAGAAGAAGGAGCGGCAGGAGATGTTGCTGGCACAGGTACGGGAGAAGCCGTTCCTGACCGATGAGGAGTTGGCCAAGAACCTGGAGGTCAGCGTCCAGACGATTCGCCTTGACCGTTTGGAGCTTGGCATACCCGAGCTTCGGGGACGCATCCGCAATATGGCGGAAAAGGCGCAGAACAAGGTCAAATCCATCCAAAGCGGTGAGGTCGTCGGCGAACTTATCGATCTGGAGCTGGGGCGTTCGGGCATTTCCTTGCTCCGCATAACGGAAGATATGGTTTTTGCCAAGACGCAGATCGCCAAGGGACACTACATGTTCTCGCAGGCTGACTCACTGGCAATCGCAATCATTGATGCGCCGATGGCTGTCACCGGTGTGGCCAATGTCAAGTACAAGGTACCGGTTCATGTGGGCGAGAAGCTTATCGCTAAGGCTGAAGTGGTGAAAGTCAGAGGCAATAAATTCTTTGTATGGGTGAAGACCCATAATGAAACCCAGGAAGTTTTCCGTGCGAAGTTTATCGTAGTTTCGTGGGGAGATAAGTTAGGGGGTAAAACTTCGTGAAGATTGCAGTTGACGCAATGGGCGGTGACTATGCACCGGAACAGATCGTGTTCGGTGCCGTCCGTGCGGCAAAGAAATATAAATGTGAGATTGTGCTGGTCGGCGATGAGCCGCGTATCCGGGAAGTACTCAGCCGCGAGACAGGCTGGGAGAAACTCGGCATAACGATTCATCATACGACAGAGGTCATCGGTATGGACGAACATCCAGCAGATGCGGTCCGTACCAAGAAGGATTCTTCTGTCGTAGTAGCGACGCAGCTCGTGAAGGAAGGAAAATGTGATGCAGTGCTGTCTGCCGGCAGTACTGGCGCAGCGGTCACGGCTGCCCAGCTGATCCTCAAGCGCATTCGCGGCATTGGACGGCCGACAATCGCTACGCCGATGCCGACGTCGAAGGGCGTCACTTTGCTTCTGGATTCTGGCGCCAATGTGGATTCCAAGCCGGTGCATCTGATACAGAGCGGCCTGATGGGCTCTATCTATGCTGAGTATGTATTTGGCATCAAGAATCCGAGGGTCGGACTCCTCAATATCGGTGAGGAGGAGACGAAGGGCAATGAGCAGGCAAAGGAGACTTATGCCTTGCTTAAAGAGATGCATACCATCAATTTTGGTGGCAATGCGGAAGGGCGTGATGTCCCCAAGGGCAATTTCGATGTGGTAATTTGTGATGGATTTGTTGGCAATGTTGTGCTAAAATTTGCAGAGGGCCTGGCCAAGACCATCATGAAACTGATAAAAGAGGCCATCAAGGATGGCGGTATTTTGGCGAAGCTCGGTGCGTTGCTGCTGATGCCGACACTCAAGAAACTCGGCAAACGGCTGGATGCTTCGGAGTATGGAGGTGCACCGCTATTGGGGGTCAATGGTGTCTGCATCATCAGTCATGGTTCGTCAAATGCAAAGTCAATCTGCAGTGCAATCGGCGTGGCCAATGACTATGTCAACGGCAATGTCATGGAGCATATCCAGGAGGCTTTGAGTCAGGAAGAGGTCTTGACAAACGACAGCGAGAAGAAGTGAGGACATATCCTGCACCGCGAAATGGGCTAAGGAGGACTAATTTTAATGTTTGAGAATAATGAAATCTGTAAGTTGCTGAACATAAGGTACCCGATCCTGCAAGGTGGTATGGCCTGGATTGGTACGGCAGAGCTGGCTTCGGCTGTATCGAATGCCGGTGGCCTTGGCATCATCGGTGCTGGCCATATGCCGCCGGATATTCTGCGCGCGGAGATCCAGAAGTGCAAGGGCTGGACGGATAAGCCGTTCGGCGTCAACATCATGCTTATGAGCCCGTTTGTCAAAGAAGTCATGCAGGTGGTTATCGACGAGCGCGTTCCGGTCGTTACGACTGGTGCTGGCAATCCGGGCGAGTATGTTCCGGCCCTCAAGGAAATCGGCACGAAAGTAATTCCGGTCGTTGCTTCGGTAGCCTTGGCAAAACGATTGGTCCGTAGTGGTGCTGATGCGGTTATTGCCGAGGGCACGGAGTCCGGTGGCCATATCGGTGAGATCACGACGATGGCTCTGCTGCCGCAGGTTGTCGATGCTGTTGATGTACCGGTCATCGGTGCTGGTGGTATTGGTGATTCCCGCGGTATGACGGCAGCTTTTGCGCTGGGGGCCAAGGCTGTGCAGATGGGCTCGCGTTTTGTTATGAGTGAGGAATGCATCGCACATCCGGATTATAAGAAGATGGTATTGCATGCCAAGGATCGTTCGACGGTGGTTACGGGCCGCAAGCTCGGTCATCCGGCTCGTGTACTTGCCAACAAGCTCACGCGTAAATTTGAGGAGCTGGAGGCAGCTGGTGCATCTAACGAAGAACTGGAGCAGCTTGGCGTTGGTTCGCTGCATCGTGCCACCCATGAGGGCGATGTCCAGAATGGTTCCGTAATGATTGGCGAAATCTCTGGCATGCTTAACGATATCAAACCGGTAAAACAGATTATTGAAGACATCGTCGCTGGTCTGCCAGGTGTCATCGACACGATCCAGCAGGATTGCAAATAATTGGAGGTAGTTCATAGTGAATAAACTTGCATTTGTATTTCCAGGTCAGGGTGCTCAGGCTGTTGGTATGGGCAAGGATTTCTGCGAGCAGTATGATGTAGCGAAGAAGCTCTTCCAGCAGGCCGATGAGGCGCTTGGCTATTCCATCAGGGAGATGTGCTTTGAGGGTCCGGCTGAGGATCTGAAGCTGACGGCTAATACGCAGCCGGCAATCCTTACGATGAGCGTCATCGCTAATGAAATCCTCAAGGAGCATGGCATCCAGCCGGATGTGACGGGCGGTCATAGCCTTGGTGAGTATTCGGCACTTGTTGCAGCTGATGTACTGGACTTCCAAGATGCTGTACTGCTCGTGCACAAACGCGGCCAGTTCATGCAGGAAGCCGTTCCTGTTGGTCAGGGCGGCATGGCTGCTATCATCGGTTTGGCTGATGAGGTCATCGTGGATGCCTGCGCGAAAGCTACGGAAAATGCAGGGGAAGTCCAGGCAGTCAACTTCAACTGCCCAGGCCAGACGGTCATCGCTGGTACGACGGCTGGCGTTGAGGCTGCTGTTGAACTGCTCAAGGAAGCTGGTGCGAAAAAGGCTGTGATCCTGCCAGTATCGGCACCGTTCCATTCCACGCTGATGAAACCGGCGGCTGAGAAACTTGCTGCTGAACTCGACAAGGTCACGATCCGCGATGCGAAGATCCCGGTTGTCTCGAACTTTACGGGCGAACTGGAGACCAAAGCTGAGGAAATCAAGGCAAACCTCGTTGCGCAGGCGGATCATCCGGTCAAATGGATCGACTGTGTCAATACGATGAAGGCGTTTGGTGCTGATACCTTTGTCGAGGCTGGCCCGGGCAAGACGCTCTGCGGCTTCAACCGCCGTATCGACAAGGCGCTCACGAGCATGAACGTAGAAAATCTCGAAAGTTTGCAAAAAACGCTTGACTATTTCAAGGAGGTTCGCTAATATGCTTTTAGACGGAAAGGTTGCGCTGGTAACTGGCGCATCGCGAGGCATTGGCCGTGCCATTGCCATCCGCCTGGCCAGCGAGGGAGCCAAGGTTGCCATCAATTACGCCGGCAACACGGCTAAGGCAGAAGAGGTCAAGGCGGAGATCGAGAAGAATGGCGGCGAGGCCATTCTGGTCCAGGCAGATATCTCGAGTACCGAAGCTGTTGACGCAATGGTCGAGAAAGTTGTTGAGGCTTTCGGGCAAATCGATATCCTGGTCAACAATGCAGGCATCACGCGTGACGGCCTGCTCATGCGTATGAAGGATGAGGACTTCGACGCAGTCATCAACACGAACCTCAAGGGCGTGTTCTACTGCACGAAGGCTGTTTCCAAACTCATGATGAAAAAACGTAGCGGCCGCATCATCAACATGGCATCGGTTGTCGGTCTCATGGGCAATGCTGGTCAGGCAAACTATGCCGCAGCCAAAGCTGGTGTCATAGGCTTCTCGAAGTCGGCAGCTAAAGAGCTTGCCGCACGCGGCATCAATGTCAACGTGGTCGCACCGGGCTTCATCGCCACGGATATGACGGCTGCCATGACGGACAAGGCGAAAGAGGCTACGCTGGCAGGTATCCCGCTTAAGCGCATGGGCCAGCCGGAAGATGTAGCTAATGCTGTGCTTTTCCTTGCATCGGATTATGCATCCTATATCACGGGCCAGATCGTCAATGTAGACGGCGGCATGGTTATGTGATATAACTATATAGGAACTTTTATTTTAAGGAGGTGAAACTTCATGACTTTTGATAAAGTAAGAGATATCGTTGTTGAGCAGTTAGGTGTTGAGGCTGACGAGGTTGCCCTCGAGTCCACTTTCATCGATGATCTGGGTGCTGATTCCCTGGACATTGTTGAGCTGATCATGGCTTTCGAAGAGGAATTCAATATTGAGATCCCGGACGAGGCTGCTGAGAAGATCAAGAGCGTTCAGGATGTAGTTACCTACATAGACCAGAACAAATAAGTTTGAGCGTCTTACCTGTTTGAAAATCCCGTGAAACTTGTTTCGCGGGATTTTCTCAAGGTAGGATTGATTGGAGGAGTAACATTGAAACTTCCAGAGCTGAAAATTGGCAATAAGATCGCAAAAGTTCCAATCCAGCAGGGTGGTATGGCGATTCGTTTGTCAACGGCCCGTCTGGCGGCAGCTGTAGCTAACGAGGGCGGTATCGGCCTCATTGCCGCATCTGGTATGAGCCATGACGAACTGCGTTATGAAATCCGGCTCGCACGTTCGCTTACATCTGGTATCATCGGCATCAATATCATGGTAGCAGCCGCAGATTTTGCTGAGGTTGTCAAGACAGCGATTGATGAGGGCATCGACCTCGTAGTTGCTGGTGCAGGTTTTTCCCGTGATATGTTTGCGCTCGGCAAGGAATCCGGAACGCCGATCGTTCCGATTGTTTCTTCCGTTAAATTAGCTAAAATTTCAGAGCGTCTTGGCGCGGCTGCCATTGTCCTTGAGGGCAAAGAGGCAGGTGGACATCTCGGCACGGACACGTCGGTACGTGATCTCATCGCAGATGTCAGCGCAGCTGTGAATATCCCGGTTATTGCAGCCGGTGGCGTACTGCACGGCCAGGACATCGTTGATTTGATAAAGATGGGCGCTGCTGGCGTCCAGATGGGGTCGCGTTTCGCTGCTTGTGAGGAATCCAATGCCGCACCGGCCCTCAAGGAATACTATCTGAAATCGAAACCAGAGGATATCGTGGTAATCCACAGCCCTGTAGGTCTTCCGGGTCGCGCTGTACGCACGCCGTTCTCGGCAAAAGTCATGGAAGGCCCTGTACCGCCGAAGCAGTGCGATGCCTGCCTCAAGGCATGCAAGCACAACTTCTGCATCATCCGCGCGCTCACACGGGCGCAGCAGGGCGATGTGGAGACCGGCCTGGTCTTCACGGGTGAATACATGCCGAAGATCGATAAGATCATGTCGGTGCATGATATCTTTGCGCAGCTCAAGGCGGAAGCCGAAGCTGCGGACTGAGCAGACGTTCTAGAGGACGACTAAGATAATTGAGAGGAGTCATTCGTTTTGAGTAATCGTGTAGTAATCACTGGTCTGGGTGCCATTACCCCGATTGGTACGGGTAAAGATGAATTCTGGAAAGGCCTGATGGAGGGCCGCAATGGAATCGATAAGATCAGCCGCTTTGATGCGTCTGAGTATGGTGCGCAGATTGCTGGTGAGGTCAAGGACTTCGAGCCGACGGCATACATCGATAAGAAAGAGTCCAAGCGCATGGATCGTTACACGCAGTTCGCGGTAGCTGCTGCTGGCATGGCCATCGAGGATGCGAAGCTGGATCTTGAGAAAGAGAACCTCGATCGCATCGGCACGTTCGTTGGTGCTGGCATCGGCGGTATTGAGACGATGCATTCGCAGTATGAGAAGCTGTTTGCCAAGGGCCCAGGCCGCATCAGCCCGTTCTTCATCCCGATGATGATCGCGAACATGGCTGCCGGCCAGGTATCCATCACGTACAAGCTGCATGGCCCGTCCAGCTGCATCGTTACGGCTTGCGCTACGGGTTCCAACTGCATCGGCGATGCTTTCCGTGTCATCCAGCGCGGTGATGCGGATGTCATGATTGCCGGCGGTACTGAGGCTGCTGTCTCTGAGGCTGCTGTGGCTGGCTTTGCCGCTATGAAGGCTCTCTGCATGGATCATAACGATGACCCGGCTCATGCTTCCCGTCCGTTCGACAAGAACCGCAGCGGTTTCGTCATGGGCGAGGGTGCAGGCCTTGTTGTTCTCGAGAGCCTTGAGCATGCAAAAGCCCGCGGTGCGCATATCTATGCTGAGGTTGTCGGCTATGGTGCGAACTCCGACGCATATCATATGACGAGCCCGGCTCCGGGTGGCGAGTTCCAGGCAAAATGCATGCAGGCAGCGCTCGATGACGCTGGCATGAAGGCAGAAGATGTCGATTATGTCAATGCGCATGGCACGTCCACGCATATGAATGATGAAGGTGAGACGCTGGCAATCAAGGCAGTCTGGGGCGAAGCCGCTAAGGACGTTTCGGTTTCCTCGATCAAGTCGATGACTGGTCATCTGCTCGGCGCTGCTGGTGGTGTCGAGTGCATCGCTACGGCAATGGCTATCGAGAATGACATGCTGCCGCCGACGATGAATTATGAGACGCCGGATGAAGGCCTCGATCTCGACTACGTTCCGAATAAGGCCAAGGCCAAGACGGTCCGTGCGGCTATGTCCAACAACTTCGGTTTTGGCGGCCACAATGCCTGCCTGCTGCTCAAGAAGTACGCAGAGTAATGGAGGCTGACGATGGAAAAGATCCTGTCGGAGAAACGTGAGCAAGAGCTTTGCGGACTGGCAGCGGCTCTGGGTGTGGAGTTTACGAATCTGAACTTCCTGCAACAGGCGTTGACGCATACTTCCTATGCGAATGAATCCAAGGGGAACATCGTCCATAATGAACGTCTCGAATTTTTAGGAGATGCTGTGCTGGAGCTTGCCTCCAGCACTTATCTTTATCAGCACTTTCCGCAGATGCCGGAGGGGCAGCTGACAAAGACAAGAGCGAGCATCGTCTGTTCGGCGACGCTGGCAAAGCTGGCGGCCAGGCTGCATCTTGGTGATTATCTGCTGCTGGGCCGTGGTGAGGAGATGGGCGGCGGCCGGACGCGGCAGACGAATCTGGAGGATGTGTTCGAGTCGGTCATTGGTGCGATTTACCTTGACCAGGGCTGGGAGACGGCAAAAGACTATGTCATCCGCCAGCTCATGCCGGAGTTTGAGCGCGCCAAGAGCGGTGCGATCCTCAAGGATTACAAGACAATCCTGCAGGAGGAAGTCTACCAGCATGAGGGACAGAATGTGTCTTACGAGCTGGTGGCCGAAGAGGGCCCTGACCATGACAAGCGGTTCACGTTCCAGGTCCGCATCACTGGCAAAGTGATGGGACAGGGGACGGGGCATAGCAAGAAGGAAGCTGAGCAGCATGCAGCACGCGAGGCACTTGCAAGACTCAATCAGAAATAGGCAAAGGCGCTGGCAAATGCCAGCGCCTTGTTTTATAATGTAGACAAAAGAAAGGGGAGAGCGATATGCGCAAGTTGGTGATTCTCGGGACAGGGTTTGCGATGGCGACCAAATGCTTCAACACATGCTTTTTTCTCGAGCTTGAGGATGGAAGCCTGTTCTTGACGGATGCTGGTGGCGGCAATGGCATTCTGCGCCAGTTGGAAGTGACAGGGTTTGATTACCAGAAATGCCAGCACATGTTTGTGACGCACGGGCATACCGATCATGTACTGGGGGTAATCTGGGTGATCCGCAAGGTAGCAGACCTGATGAACAAGGGCAAGTATGAGGGACAGTTCCATATCTATTGCCATGATGTCGTCAGGGAAATGCTGCTGAAGATGACGGAGATGACGCTCAAGAAGAAGGACTTTGCCCGCGTGGGCAGCGACATCCTGATCCATGAGGTCAAGGATGGGGAAGCCGTGGAATTGCCGCAGTTCAGGCTTACGGCTTTCGACATCCTGTCGACGAAGGCCAAACAGTTTGGCTACTGCCTGCAGTTCGCCGATGGGATGAAGTTCACCTGCCTGGGGGATGAGCCGTACAATGAGCATGACCGGGCATATGCTGAGCAGGCGGACTGGCTGCTCGCGGAGGCTTTCTGCCAGTACAAGGACCGTGAGGTGTTCAAGCCCTACGAGAAGAATCACAGTACGGTCAAGGAGGCCAGCGAGCTTGCTGAGCTCTTACGAGCCAAGAATCTCGTGCTCTACCATACGGAGGACAAGCATCTGGCGACGCGCAAGCAGGAATATGCGGCTGAGGCCAGACAATATTATCAGGGCAATGTCTTTGTGCCAGATGATCTGGATGTCATCGAGCTTGGCTGATGACAAGGAAAAGGAGTGTTCCGCGTGCGAAACACTCCTTTCTTCAGTTGATGAACATTTTCTCGAGCAGTTGATTGAAAGTCAGGATCGAGTCGCTGAGTTGAGCGGTTTCATCCTCGTTCAGCTGCTGTATATGCTGGTTGAATAGCTGCCGGACGCGTTCGTTCTGATCGTCGAGGATCTTCTGGCCAGCTGGGGTGAGCGTGATGACGCTGCGGCGGCGGTCATGAGGATCCGGCGCTTTCTGTACCATCCCGTTGCAGACGAGCTTGTCGATGACGGTGGTCATCTGCTGTTTGGAAATATTCAAGATATGGCTGATATCCGTAATGGATACGGATTCTTCTGTGAATATGACCATCAAGGCACCGAATTGATTCAGCGGGATCGGCAGCTTTGTCTGGCGGTAGAAATTGTTGTGAATCAGAATCAACGTTTCGATGAATTTTTGTGAGACATTTGGCGTTGATAGATTGTTCATAGATACGGATTACCCCTTTTATTAGAGTGTGATTAAATATCAAGCATTTAATCCTGCATAAGCGGCATTATCTTGACTTTTATTTAAATATAATATACTATATATTTCATCAATAGTAAACATTTATTTACTATTTCAGCCCAGCTTGAAGCTGATAGAAATGGGAATGGAATGTTATAAGGAGGTTTAACGATTGTTTTTGACGAAAAACAAAAAGACAAAGGCGCTGGTAATCGGCATTTCGCTGGCTATCTCCGCAAGCTTTGCCGTTGCTGGCTGCGGTTCTAACGGACAGCAGGCACAGCACCAAGGCGCCCAGGTCAAGGCCATGCAGGTCATCCAGCAGGACACGCCGTTGACCAGTGAGTTTGCCGGCCAGATTGTGGGTAAGGACGAGGTAAAAGTTCAGTCCAAAGTATCCGGCAATGTCGTCGAAAAGTATGTGACGGGTGGTCAGTTTGTACAGGCGGGCCAGCCGCTTTACAAGATCGATTCACGCCAGTATGAATCGGCAGTTCTGCAGGCCCAGGCAAATCTTGCGCAGTCGGAAGCGACGCTGAGCAATGCGGAAACCGACCTCAACCGCTATCGCCAGCTGCTTTCGTCGCAGGCGATTGCCGAGCAGACGGTTGCAACGCAGCAAGCACAGGTGAATTCCTACAGTGCGCAGGCTTCGGCGAATGCAGCACTGCTCCGCAAGGCGCAGCAGGATTTGGCTGATACGGTCATCTATGCACCGATGAGCGGCCAGTTGTCGGTCGATGATGTGGCAGTAGGCACATTTGCTGCTGCGGGCAATACTAATCTGGTCACGATTGGTTCATCGAACCCGGTATTTGCGCAGTTCAGCATTTCGGAGTCGGATTATCTGAAATTCATGAACAATGCGGCTATGCAGGGAGGCAATGGCATGTCGCCGACGGTGTCGATCACGCTGTCTGATGGCACGGTCTATCCGATTGATGGCCAGATTGTCCAGTCAGACCGCGCGCTTTCGAACAACACGGGTACGCTGACGGTCAAGGCGCTGTTCGACAATCCGGACGGACTGCTGCTGCCGGGCATGTTTGCCCGCGTGCGCCTTTCGGGCGAGGTTGTCCCGAATGCGATCCTCGTTCCGCAGCGTGCCGTCCAGCAGCTTTTGGGCAAATCCTTCGTCATGGTAGTAGGCGAAGATGGCAAGTCCAAGGCGCAGGCAGTAACACTTGGTGACAAGGTCGGCAGCTATTACATCATCAAAGATGGCCTGACGGCGGCTGATGTGGTGGTTGTTGAAGGCCTTTCGAATCTGCAGGAAGGTGTTGATCTGACGGTTACGATGGTAACTGCTGATGATATGGGCTTCTCGTTGACGTCCGATCCGACGCTGTTTGATTCGAATACGATTGCAGCTGCTGATTCGAAGAAGTAAGGAGGCAGCATTTTGTCAAAATTCTTTATACACCGGCCGATATTCGCTATCGTCATCTCGATTATCATCGTGATTGTTGGTGTGCTCGCGGCAGTGCAGCTGCCTATTGCGCAGTATCCGCAGATTTCTCCGCCGACGGTTTCGGTCAGCACGACCTATACTGGCGCGAATGCTGCGGTCGTCAATGAGACGGTCGCACAGGTCGTCGAGCAGCAGATCAACGGTACGCAGGGCATGGACTATATGTCCTCAAACTCCGATGATACAGGCCGTTACAGCCTTTCCGTTGTATTTGAGAATGGCACGGATGGCGATATGGACTCCGTCAAGGTACAGAACAATGCGGCGACGGCAACTGCGAGCCTGCCAACTGATGTACAGACGGTCGGCCTCACGACGCGAAAATCCTCGAACGACATGGCCTACATGCTGTCGCTTTATTCGCCAGATGGCACGTATGACCGTGCATTCATGAAAAACTATGCGGACATCTATCTGCTGGATCAGCTCCAGCGTGTACCGGGTGTCGGTAATGTCCAGATCTTCGGTGCAGACTATGCGATGCGTGTCTGGCTCAATCCGGATAAGCTTGCGGAGCTGGGCCTTACAGTAGCAGACGTGACAGCGGCTATCAAGGAGCAGAATGTGCAGGCTCCGGCTGGTACTGTTGGCGCTATGCCTGTGGCTAATGGCCAGGAAAAGCAGTACACAGGCAAGATTTCCGGCCGTTTGGTAACACCGGAGGAGTTCGGCAATGTCATCCTGCGTTCTTCGGATGGCCAGTTCGTCCGGTTGAAGGATGTTGCCCGCATTGAGACGGGAGAGAAATCCAGCTCGATTATCTCGAAGTTCAATGGGTATCCGTCCGTTGGTTTCGGTATCAATCTGACCAGTGATGCCAATGCCATGCAGACGGTTGCCGGCGTTCGTGCAATCCTTGACAAGGCGAAGCCGAATCTGCCGCCAAACCTCAAGATGGCCCAGATTTTTGACTCGACGAATTATATCAATGCGTCCATCAAGGAAGTGCTTGAAACGTTCTTTGAGGCATTGGTTCTGGTTGTATTGGTCATCTTCTTGTTCTTGCAGAATTGGCGGGCAACATTGATTCCTTTGCTGGCTGTGCCGGTATCCCTTATCGGTACGTTGGCAGCATTCGTCGTGTTGGGCTTTTCTATCAACACCTTGACATTGTTTGCCATGGTGCTGGCTATCGGTCTTGTCGTCGATGATGCTATCGTCGTCATTGAGAATGTCGAGAAGCACATGGAAGAAGGCTTAGAGCCAATCGATGCAACGGAGCGGGCAATGGATGAGGTACAGGGACCGGTCGTTGCTATTGCCTTTGTACTGGCAGCTGTATTTGTACCGGTTGCATTCCTCGGCGGCATGACGGGTATTCTTTACCGTCAGTTTGCCTTGACGATTGCCGTGTCTATGGCTTTGTCGGCGTTTGTGGCACTTACGCTTACGCCGGCTCTCTGCGCGATGATCCTCAAAAAACATGAGGCCAAGGATGATGAAGGAAAGCTGGGCCAGTTCTTCCTGGCATTCAACCGTTGGTTCGAGCGTACGAAACGTGGTTATATGGGTATCGTGGCGCAGTTCATCCGCCGTACGCGCTTGGCCTTCCTGTTCATGATTATCGTCTGCATCATTGCGGGGGCAGTCTTTAAGGTACTGCCATCGACTTTCGTACCGAATGAGGATCAGGGGTATCTCTTTGCTGCTGTCCAGCTGCCTGAGGGTACCTCGATGAATCAGACGCAGAAATCCATCGATAAGCTTGCGAAGGCAGCGATGGAAAATGTTCCGGGGGTTGAGAATGTCATGGCCATCACAGGTTTTGATATTCTGTCAAGCGGTGCGAAACCGAGCGCAGGCATGGTTGTCCTCGGCATGAAGGACTGGACGCAGCGTACAGATCGTGCGATGTCTGTCGATTCAGCTGTTGGCATGATGTTCGGCCTGGGGGCCAAAGTCACGCCGGAAGCTACGGTCATCGCGATGAATCCGCCGGCTCTGCCGGGCCTGGGGGCTGTGGGCGGCTGGTCGCTGCAGCTGCAGGATATGTCCGGCCATACGGATCAGGAGCTGGCTGAGGTCACGAACAAGATCGTCGCGGCTGCTAACCAGCGTCCTGAGTTGCAGGGTGTGCGCTCAACGTTCAAGATGACGTCGCCGACCTATGAATTCGAGATTGACCGTGAGCGCGTCAAACAGCTTGGCGTACAGCTCTCGGATGTATTCACGGCTATGCAGGTCAACTATGGTGGCTCGCAGGTCAATGACTTCAACCAGTTCGGCCGCTCGTACAAGGTCATGCTGCAGGCAGATACGCGTTATCGCAGTGAGGCAGAGTCGACGAAGTTTATCTTTGTCAAGAGCAGCACGGGGACGATGGTTCCGCTGGATACGCTGCTGAAGCCGAAACTCAGCTCGGCACCGACATCGATTTCCCGCTTCAATGGTACGCGTTCCATTGCTATCCAGGGCAATGCGGCGCAGGGCTACTCGTCTGGCCAGGCCATGCAGGCCATCCAGGAAGTTGTTCATGAGAACACAGACAACGGCTTCAACATCGAGTGGTCTGGCCAGAGCCGTGAGGAATCGAAGGCCTCGAGCTCGACGCTGCAGGTTCTCGTCCTGGCTTTGGCATTCGTATTCCTTTGCCTGGCGGCACTCTATGAAAGCTGGAACGTACCATTTGCGGTACTGCTGACAGTGCCGACTGGTATCATGGGTGCGCTGGTCTCTGAGTACGGCCTTTACATGTTGGGGGCACTGTCCGGTCACCCGAATGCTGGTTTCCAGAACAGTGTTTACATGCAGATCGGTATCATCATGATCATCGGTCTGGCGGCGAAGAACGCCATCCTGATCGTCGAGTTTGCGAAGGTCCGTGTCGACCGCGGCATGGAGCCGGTCAAGGCGGCTATCGAGGCGGCAGGCTTGCGCCTGCGCCCAATCCTCATGACTTCGTTCGCGTTCATCATCGGCTGCCTGCCGCTGGCTATAGCCAGTGGCGCTGGTGCTGCTGCGCGTAACGGCATGGGCGTGGCTGTAGTTGGCGGTATGCTCTTCGCTACGGCATTGGGAATCTTCTTGATTCCTGTGTTCTTTGTAGCGATGGAGTGGATGGCTGCCAAGCTTGGCTTGCTCAAGCAGCAGAAAAAGAGAACATCCTCGGATTACATGTGATTCCGGAATAAAACTTCCCTTCTCGTTGGAGAAGGGAAGTTTTTGCATGTGGTGGTTTGAAAATAAACCTTGCAAAAAGAACAATTGTTTTATATAATATCTACAGATAAAATCGTGAGTTCGAAAGGAGCTGTTAGTAAGAATGGCAACGGATAAAAAAGAGGCTTTAGCCAGTGCGCTGAAACAGATTGAGAAGGATTTCGGCAAGGGCTCGATCATGCGCTTGGGCGACGCCAAGGCGAATATGAACGTGGAGGTCATCTCGACGGGCATCCTGCCGCTCGATATTGCACTGGGCGTGGGCGGCGTGCCGCGTGGCCGTATCATCGAGGTCTATGGCCCGGAGTCTTCGGGTAAGACGACGGTCACGCTGCATATGATCGCAGAGGCCCAGAAGGCTGGCGGCATTGCGGCTTTCATCGATGCCGAGCATGCGCTCGATCCTGTCTATGCCCAGAAGCTTGGCGTCAACATCGATGACCTGCTGATCTCGCAGCCGGATACGGGCGAGCAGGCGCTGGATATCGTCGATGCGCTGGTGCGCAGTGGTGCCATTGACATCATCGTCGTCGACTCAGTTGCCGCGCTGGTGCCGAAGGCTGAGATCGAGGGCGAGATGGGCGACAGCCATGTCGGTCTGCACGCGCGTCTCATGAGCCAGGCTATGCGCAAGCTCACGGGTATCATCAGCAAGAGCCAGACCGTTGCAATCTTCATCAACCAGATCCGTGAGAAGGTCGGTGTCATGTTCGGCAATCCGGAGACGACGACGGGTGGTCGTGCCTTGAAGTTCTATTCCTCGGTTCGCCTGGACGTGCGCAAGATCGACAAGATCACCCAGGGGCAGGATGTCATCGGCAGCCGCACGCGCATCAAGGTTGTGAAGAACAAGGTGGCACCGCCATTCAAGATGGCTGAGTTCGATATCATGTACGGTGAGGGCGTATCGAAGATGTCCAGCATTATCGATATGGGCGTTGAGATGGATATCGTCGACAAGAGTGGTGCCTGGTTCTCCTATGAGGGGACCCGTCTGGGGCAGGGCAAGGAAAATGCCAAGCAGGCCCTCAAGGAGCAGCCGGAGCTCTGTGCAGAGATTGAGGCCAAGATCCGTGCCAAGCTGCTGGCGAGTGAGGAAATCGCTGAGGTACAGGCACCAGCTGGTGCTGAGCCGGAAGCCGAGGCATAAATAGCGATGTGGAAGTATCAGCGATCTGAGGAGGATATGACGGCAGAGCCAACACGCCGTCCGCGCAAGCCGAAAAAGACGGCCTTGATGACGGCTGTTGATCTGCTGGCCAGACAGGAGCACAGCGAAAAGAAGCTGCGGGAAAAGCTGCTGCGCAAAGGGTATGCTGACGACGAGGTGCAGCAGGCCATCGGCCGTCTGGTGGAAAAGCATTATCTGAACGATGCGGATGCCTGTGCCCGCCAGTTCGAATTCCTCTATCATGAGAGCCGCAGTTCGGTGCGGCAGATCTGCGTCAAGCTCATGCAGCGCGGGTTCGGATCGTCGCTGGTGAAGGCCTGCATTCCCGCTGACAC
The DNA here is from genome assembly GCF_008271345.1 of Pseudoselenomonas caprae. NCBI lineage: Bacteria > Bacillati > Bacillota > Negativicutes > Selenomonadales > Selenomonadaceae > Pseudoselenomonas > Pseudoselenomonas caprae. The sequence continues at coordinate 28,602 of NZ_VTOZ01000016.1, read as the reverse complement.
GTTTGCGCGTGAGAAAGCGGCTGCCTTGCGCGTGCTGGCGCTCAAGTTCAAGCCGGCAGCTGACCGGCAGAAGATGATGGCCAATCTTTACAGCAAGGGGTTCGATTCGTCGGCGATACGGGCTGCAGTCGAAGAATTCCAACAGGCAGAGGAAGATGAATAGCCAGGCAAGAGCCTTGCGCAGTGATGCGCAAGGCTTTTAAAATAGCATTTCTTATGATATAATCGTTAAAAAGCTTTACACGTTACTGTACTTAGAGGAGGAACAAATTTTGAGCAAGCCTGCCAATGAAATGATTCTGGTTCTGGATTTTGGTGGCCAGTACAACCAGCTGATTGCACGCCGCGTCCGTGAGAACCATGTCTATTGCGAGGTACATCCGCATACGCTGAGCCTGGACAAGATTCGTGAGATGGCACCGAAGGGCATCATCCTGACCGGTGGCCCGAACAGTGTCTACAAAGAAGACTCGGCCAGCTGCAGCCCGGAACTCTTCGAGCTCGGCATCCCGGTCATGGGCATCTGCTATGGTTCCCAGCTCATGTCGCATCTGCTGGGCGGCAAGGTCGCCACGGCACCGACGAGCGAGTATGGCAAAACGGAAGTCACGATTGCGGAGCAGGGCTCGAAGCTTTTCCAGGGCGTCGATGAGAAGACGATCTGCTGGATGAGCCATACCGACTACATTGCAGAGGCACCGGCAGACTTTGTGGTAACGGCTTCGACGCCGGTATGCCCGGTGGCGGCTATGGAAAATGCAGCTAAGAAGCTCTATGCAACTCAGTTCCACCCCGAAGTCATGCATACAGTACAGGGCAAGACGATGCTCAAGAACTTTGTCTATGAAGTTTGCGGCTGTGCTGGCGAATGGAAGATGGATTCCTTCGTCAAGAGAACCGTAGAAGAGCTCAAGGCTAAAATCGGCAAGGGCCGTGCGCTTTGTGCCCTGTCGGGCGGTGTGGATTCCTCGGTGGCAGCCGTTCTCCTCTCGAAGGCTATCGGTAAGCAGCTGACCTGCGTATTCGTCGATCACGGCCTGCTGCGCAAGGATGAAGGCGATCAGGTCGAGGCAGTATTCGGTCCCAATGGTTCCTATGATGTCAACTTCATTCGCGTCAATGCCAAGGACCGCTTCTATGCAAAACTGGCTGGCGTCACGGAACCGGAGCAGAAGCGCAAGATCATCGGCGAGGAGTTCATCCGCGTATTCGAGGAAGAGGCGAAGAAGATCGGCGCTGTCGATTATCTGGTACAGGGCACGATTTACCCTGATGTCATCGAGAGCGGTTTGGGGAAATCGGCGGTCATCAAATCCCATCACAACGTGGGCGGCCTGCCGGACTTCGTCGATTTCAAGGAAATCGTCGAGCCGCTGCGCCTGCTGTTCAAGGATGAGGTCCGTGCGGCTGGCCGCGAGCTCGGCATTCCCGAGTATCTCGTCAACCGCCAGCCCTTCCCAGGTCCGGGTCTTGGCATCCGCATCATCGGCGAGGTGACAGAGGAGAAGGTCAAGATCGTCCAGGAGGCGGATGCTATCTATCGCGAAGAGGTGGCTAAAGCAGGTGCCGACAAGAATCTTGGCCAGTACTTTGCTGCCCTTACGAATATGCGCAGCGTCGGTGTCATGGGCGATGGCCGTACCTATGACTATGCGATTGCCCTGCGGGCTGTCATGACCAGCGACTTCATGACAGCAGAGAGTGCGCAGCTTCCTTGGGAAGTCCTGCAGAAGACCACGACCCGTATCGTCAATGAGGTAAAAGGCGTCAATCGCGTCATGTACGACTGCACGGGCAAACCGCCAGCAACGATTGAGTTTGAATAATCCATAAAGAAAAGACAGCAGGAATCCAGCAGGAGGGATTCCTGCTGTTTTTGTTTTCAGGAACTGGCTCTTGGGGCTATGGCAACCAGCAGTTGCGTGAAATCTGCGGCCGCCTGTTTTATAATGAAAGTGGAGGGATGAAACATGAAAACGCATGAGGTGATTTTAGCACTGCGGAACAAGGCAGGCCTTTCGCAAGAAGAGTTGGCGCAGAAGATTTTCGTGACCAGGCAGGCAGTATCCCGGTGGGAGCAGGGCGAAACAGTTCCCAATACCGAAACATTGAAGCGGTTATCCCAGGTGTTTGATGTTTCAATCAATACCCTGCTGGGATCGCCCCGCAAGCTGATCTGCCAATGTTGCGGGATGCCGCTGGAGGATCCGCTGATTGGCAGGAACAAAGATGGGTCACTCAATGAAGACTATTGCAAATGGTGCTATGCGGATGGGATCTTCACTTATAGCAATAAGGAAGAGCTATTGGCGGTCTGTGTCGGGGAACTTAGGAAACAAGGCTTTTCGGAGCAGCAGGCCAGAGAGTATATGGAAGAGAAGCTGCCGACACTCGCTTACTGGCGGCGGCATGAGGAGTTTTGCGATGGCGGCGGGCTTGCCGCATTCAAAGACCGCTTGGTAGAAGAGTTGAATGGGCTTTCCATCGAGGGAATGCCAAAAGTGGAGGCAGTGCATCCGCTGGTGGGAAGCTATGTGAATCTGGCCTATGGCTTGCCCAGCGGCGAACGGGTGAAATTCCTGGATGATGATAAAACCTACTGGGGAAATCAACTGCCAGGTGCGGCTGGCAGCAGTCGGTGCTTTGGGGTACTGGCAGACAAGGAGTTCCTGCTGGTCTGCACTTATGAAGAAGGAGGGAAGAATCCCGAACTGCTGGTATATAGAAAAAGATAGATCTTATAATAACATTGATACGATGTGCGGATAAGTCTTTACAAATAAAAGAAAATACCGTATAATATATTTTGTTCGGGACGTAGCGCAGTTTGGTAGCGCGCTTCCTTGGGGTGGAAGAGGTCGTGGGTTCAAATCCCGTCGTTCCGACCATTATATGATCGTTAAAGTGATTCAGCTTCGGCTGGATCACTTTTTTTCAATCAGGATAGCTAGGCTGGCATGAAAGGAAGTAATACATGAGCATTTTGAACGTATCTCATTTATCCCATAGCTACGGTGGACGGGAAATCTTTGAGGATGTGAGTTTCCGCCTGCTGAAGGGCGAGCATGTTGCGCTGGTGGGCGCCAATGGTGAGGGTAAATCGACGTTCCTGTCAATCATCACGGGGCAGCTGACACCAGATGCCGGTACGATCGAGTGGGCGAAGCGTGTCAAGGTCGGCTATCTCGACCAGCATGCTGTGCTGCAGGCGGGCATGACCATTCGTGATGTATTGCGCACAGCCTTTGATGATATGGTCAAGGCTGAGCAGGAAATGCTCGCGGCCTACGATAAGATGGGGGACGCTACGCCGGAGGAAGTCGATCAGCTTATGAAGGATGTGGGCGATATCCAGGATATGCTTGAGGCTGGCAGCTACTATACCATCGATGCGCGCATCGAGGAGGTATCTGGCGGTCTCGGACTCCGCGATATCGGCCTTGACCGCAAGGTTGACGAGCTTTCAGGCGGCCAGCGCACGAAGGTATTGCTGACGAAACTGCTGTTGCAGAATCCGGAGATCCTGATTCTTGATGAGCCGACGAATTATCTGGATGCTGAGCATATCCAGTGGCTGACCACGTATCTGCAGAATTATGAGAATGCCTTCATCCTTGTGTCGCATGATGTGCCATTCCTCAACGCGGTCACGAATGTCATCTATCATGTGGATAATCTGAGTCTTGACCGCTATACGGGCAGCTATGAGAAATTCGAGGAGATGGCAGCCTTGAAACGCCGTCAGGAAGAGGCGGCATATGAGCGCCAGCAGGCGGAGATTAAGAAGGAGCAGGACTTCATCCAGCGCAATAAGGCCCGTGTCGCCACGCGCGGCATGGCCAACAGCCGGCAGAAGCGCCTCGACAAGATGGAGGTGCTGACGAAGCGTCAGGAGAAACCAAAACCGCATTTCCATTTCCAGTCCGACCGCACGCCGTCGCGCTTTGTCATCGAAGGCAAGCGCCTGGTGCTGGGCTATGACATGCCATTGACGAATCCGGTGGACATCCAGGTGGAGCGCAATAAGAAGATTGCCATCCGCGGCACGAATGGATTGGGCAAATCGACCCTTTTGAAGACGATGCTCGGCATGATACCGCCGATTTCGGGCAAGGTAGAGCTCGGTGAGTTTGTCTCTGCTGGCTATTTCGAGCAGGAAAGCGCGGCAGGCAATCAGAACACTGCCCTGGAGGAGCTTTGGCAGGAATATCCAGGGATGAGCAATTTTGAGGTGCGGGCAGCACTGGCAGCCTGCGGCCTGACGAATGAGCATATCACGACGAAGATGCTCGCCCTATCGGGCGGCGAGGCGGCCAAGGTACGGCTCTGCAAGATCATGCAGAAGCCGGTCAACCTGCTGGTACTCGATGAGCCGACAAACCATCTGGATGTCGAGGCCAAGAAAGAGCTCAAGCGTGCTATCAAGGAATATAAGGGCACGGTCCTGCTTGTTTCCCATGAGCCGGATTTCTATGAGGACATTGTCGACTCGGTTTGGAACATCGAGAAATGGTCGACGAAAATCATCTGATAGACCTATAAAGCCAGAAGGGCCTGCATCTGATTGAAGATGCAGGCCCTTCTGGCTTTATATTGTGTTTGATTTGGAAGCAGGGAATCAGTTGCCGAAGTAGCGGTCGAACAAGCCTTTGAACCCACGGCCATGGCGAGCTTCGTCTTTGGCCATCTCATGAACCGTGTCATGGACAGCGTCGAGGTTCAGCTGCTTAGCCAGCGTAGCCAGTTCTTTCTTGCCAGCGCAAGCACCATGCTCGGCGTCGATGCGCATGGAAAGGTTCTTCTTCGTGCTGTCGGTCAGGACTTCGCCGAGGAGCTCAGCGAATTTTGCAGCATGCTCAGCTTCTTCGAACGCATAGCGCTTGAAGGCTTCGGCAATCTCCGGGTAACCTTCACGGTCAGCCTGGCGCGACATAGCGAGGTACATACCGACCTCAGAGCACTCGCCGGTGAAATTCTGGCGGAGACCCTCGATGATGCGCGGATCGACATCCTTGGCCGTACCGACATGATGCTCATCCGCATAGGTCATCTCGCCGCTCTGCTCTACGAACTTGCTGGCAGGAGCCTTGCAGATCGGGCACAGCTCCGGAGCCTGCTCGCCCTCATAGACATAACCACAGACGGTGCAAACGAATTTTTTCATAATAAAAGACCTCCTAAAAATTATACACACAAACCAATAATCATTTGTTATTGGTGCAACTCACTTGGTATGCTTCAATTATATGCTATCCTTCCGGAAATAGAAATAGCCAAAAAGCGTCAAAAATCAAGATTATCTTACGGATACGATCATATACTTTCGATAACGATGGTTATCGCATATTTTCAAAATAAAATATTAACAAATAATAATTATTGATTAGGCGGAGGCGATGTTGGTTTACCATGTGTCCGGTTCGTGCTATAATAAGGATTTGAATGATGTTTTTTAAACACGATTTATAGGAGAGTAAATAACAAATGTTTACCTGTATGACGAATTCTCCCGAAGAGACTGTACACCTAGCCGAGCTGGTAGGTCAGAAGATCCGGGAGGGAACCGTGCTTTGCCTGGAGGGCGACCTGGGGGCCGGCAAGACTTTGTTTGTGCAGAGCCTTGCTCGTACCTTGGGCGTCGAGGGAGAGGTGACAAGCCCGACATTCAATCTGATGAATGTATATGAAGGGATTTGCCGCATCTACCATTTTGATCTTTACCGGCTGGAAACAGAAGCAGAGCTGGATGACATTGGCTTTTATGAGTACACGGAAGAGCCAGAGGGGATCGTGGTCATCGAGTGGCCAGATAAATTCCCAGAGTCATTGCCAGAGGATTATGTGAAGGTATGCATTCAGCGGACCGGCGTTACGGAAGAGGGACGTCGCTTGACGTTCTCGTGTGTCGGTGAGAGGAATCAGGAATTCATAAAGGAGTTGGAATCATTTGTCCATACTAGCCATTGATACGGCTACGCAGGTATCAAGTGTAGCGGTGGCATCACCGGGGAGACTGTCGGCAGAGTTGACGATGCAGGCAAAGCTTACCCATTCGGAGACGCTTATGCCGCATATCGAGCAGGTGCTGAAGATGGCCGCCGTGCCCAAGGATAAAATCGAGGGGATTGCCGTAAGCATCGGGCCGGGCTCGTTTACGGGACTGCGCATTGGCCTGGCGGCTGCCAAGGCGATGTCGTATGCACTGGATGTGCCATTGGTCGGCGTTTCGACGCTGGCGGCTCTGGCATATCACTATCCGGTGGCAGGTGTCCGCATCGTCTGCCTGCTGGATGCCCAGAAGGGCAATGCGTACGCAGAGACTTACCGTTGGGAGCAGGGGAAACTGCAGACTGTTGATGCGGTACGGGTAGCACCGATCAGCGAGATCATCGAGTGGTGCGGCCGTATGGATGAGCCGGTAGTCCTGCTGGGCGATGCTGTGCAGAAGAAGATTGCCGGCAAAGTGGATCTGCCGGCAGGTGTGACGGTGGCACCAGCACATCTGCTGATGCCACGCGCTGCCTGTGTGGCGATGCTTGGCCTTGATGAACTGGCCGCAGGCCATACCGATAATGTCATGAATCTGGAGCCTGTCTATATCCGCCGCAGTGAGGCTGAGGTGCTTTGGGAGAAACGTCATCCGGAAGAGGCGCAGAAGACTTTGCCGACGGAGGCCATGTGATGGAAGTGAAAGAGCTGGATTTTCGCGAGATGGCACCAGAGGATGCCGACGCTGTAGAAGTCGTGGAGAAGGCCTGCTTCTCGATTCCGTGGTCGCGCGATTCGTTCTGGAAAGAAGCGGCCAATGAGAATACGCTGTATCTGCTGGCACTTGACGGCGAGAGGGTCATTGGCTATGCTGGCTGCTGGATCTCCTTTGAGGAGTGCCAGATCACCAACGTAGCTATCCTGCCGGAATACCGCGGGCAGGGCATTGGGACGAAATTGTTCGGTGCCATCATCGAGGCGGTCAAGGCAAAGGGCGTGACCGCGATGACGCTGGAAGTCCGTCCGTCTAATGCCCCTGCAAGAGCGCTTTATGCACGCTATGGGTTCAAGGATGCCGGGCGGCGTCCCCATTATTACCAAGATGATGGCGAAGATGCGATCATCATGTGGAATACGAAACTTTGATGGATGGAGAGTATGTATGGAGAAGGAAAACAAAGAAGAATTGTTGACGCTGGCTATCGAGTCGAGCTGCGATGAGACATCGGCAGCTGTACTTCGCGGCGGCCGCACGATACTTTCCAATATCATCTCGACACAGATCCCCGTCCATCAGAAGTTTGGCGGGGTCGTGCCGGAAATCGCATCGCGCAAGCATATCGTCAACATCATGCCAGTCATCGATGAGTGCTTGCAGAAGGCAGGCGTGAAGCTTGCGGATATCGATCAGGTGGCTGTCACCTATGGGCCGGGATTGGTTGGTGCGCTGCTGGTCGGCGTATCGGCGGCTAAATCGCTGGCGTTCTCGCTGGGGGTACCGCTCATTGGGGTCAACCATCTGGAAGGGCATATCTTTGCCAATTTCCTGTCGACGCCAGACTTGGAGCCGCCGTTCATGGCCTTGGTCGTCTCAGGCGGCCATACGGCTCTTGTGGATGTCCGTGGCTACAATCATTTCCATATGATGGGACAGACGCGGGATGATGCGGCTGGCGAGGCGTTTGACAAGATCGCCCGTGTCATGGGGCTGCCGTATCCGGGTGGCCCGCGCATCGACGCGTTGGCGAAGGAGGGAAATCCGCTGGCTATCGATTTCCCGCAGGCTCTCAACGAGAAAGGCAATTATGAGTTCAGCTTCAGCGGTCTCAAGTCTGCCGTGCTCAATTACATCAACAGTGAGAAGATGAAGGGGCATGAGCTCAATAAGCCGGATATTGCGGCTTCCTTCCAGCGTTCGGTCATCGAAGTGCTGGTGGCCAAGGCGTTCCAGGCCGTCGAAGAAGCCGGCCGTGATACGCTGGTGCTTGCAGGCGGCGTGGCTGCCAACAGCGGCCTGGAGGCCAGGCTGCGTGAAGAGGCGGCCAAGCGCGGCGTGAGATTCCTGTATCCGAGCAAGATCCTTTGCACGGACAACGCGGCCATGATCGGCTGCCGCGGCTATTACCAGTCGCTGTCGGGACGCTTCAGCGATCTGTATCTTAATGCTGTGCCAGGATTGGGACTGGAAGATAAAGAAGAATAAGTGTATAATAAGAAAAGAGATTGCTCAACGGAGAGATGAACGCGGGAGCAGTCTCTTTTTTTCTATGGACTTTCAGCAGAAGGACTGTTCAGGAGAGACAAGGATGGAGGTCGTTGATGGATGAACATGGCAGAGCTTTGCCGGCAGTATACGGATCTTTCGACGCGTGAGATCGGACGGTTGGAGTGCATGCGGACGGTGTTTCCCTTTCTGGCAGATCTGGCGCATGGACAACTCAAGGTCTATGTGCCGGCCAAGGTGGCGGGCAAGCTTGTGATTATCGCGCAGGAGCGGCCGCATACGATCTACATGTCCAAGCGTGACTCGGAGTATGGGCGGCTGCAGCCAGCCATCGAGGAACCGCTGGTGCAGGATACCCTGGCCACGGGGATGCCGGGCAAGGGGAAGCGGGAGTGGACGTATGGTTCGCTCATTGATATGTACACCTATGCGATCCACGATGGCACGAAAGTCATTGGCGTGATAAGCTTTGAAGTCGATGGCGACCAGCTGCAGATCGATGGTTATCCCTGCTTGCTGGCGACAGCTGTCGATGTCCTCAACAATGCGCGCAAGAGCGTAGAGGCCCAGCAATATCAGCCTTTGTCATCAAGCGATGGCATCTTGATCACGGATCAGTACAGCCGCATCGTATTTGCCAATGCAGCGGCCCAGCGCATCTATCGCGTGCTGGGGGTCGGCAGCCTGCGGGGCTGCCACTTGTTTGACCGCCAGCTGACGCGTCATGTCCGGCGGGAAACGATGGAGCGCGAGCGGCCTTGGCAGAAGGAACTTGTCGCTGGCGATCTCACGCTGATCCGGCGGCAGATCGATCTGCAGGAGGGAGGCCAGCTCGTAAGGCGCATCGTCATTTTGTCTGACGTGACTGAGACGCGGGCCAAGGACAAGGAAATCCGCATCAAGTCAGCGGTCATCCAGGAAATCCATCATCGGGTCAAGAACAACTTGCAGACCATTGCGAGCCTGTTGCGCTTGCAGGCCCGGCGCAGTCAGTCGGAGGAAGTCAGGCAGGCCTTGCAGGAGAGTGTCAATCGCGTGCTGTCGATTTCGGTCGTGCATGAATTCTTGTCCCAGCAGGGCGAGGAGGCCATCCATGTCCAGCAGGTCATGCAGCAGATCTTTGATCTGGTCGGCCGCAATATGGCCGACAGCGAGTTCTTGATCCGCACCGAGTATACGGGGCCTGATGTCGTACTGCCGTCGAAATACGCGAGCTCTCTGGCTCTCGTGCTCAATGAGCTGGTGCTCAATGCGATGGAGCATGCTTTTGCAGGACGCAGTTCCGGGCTTATCGGTCTTTCCGTCCGCGAGGATGACGACCACTGGCACTTAGATCTCTATGACGATGGCTGTGGCCTGCCAGAAGATTTCCGCCCGCAGCGCACGCGGTCACTCGGCTTGTCGATTGTCCGCACGCTGGTCGAGGGTGACCTTGAGGGGACTTTTGCCTTGGAAAATGATGAACGGGGCAGCGGCTATGGTACGCATGCCTATATCCGCCTGCCCAAGCCGGAGCAGGAAATTACAAGTGATGTAGTACAAAGCCTGGAGGAATGATAGGAATGAAAAAGAAGTCACTGCGGCTTGTCGTTGCCGACAATGAGTCGATTATTCGTCTGGACCTTAGAGAGATGCTCGAAGATGCAGGGCATGAGGTGGTCGGGGAGGCCATCAATGGGCGCAAGGCCGTGGAACTCACGCGCATGCATCGTCCGGATCTTGTCATCATGGATATCAAGATGCCAGAGATGGATGGCATCACGGCGGCCCGCAAGATTGCCGATGAGAAATTGGCGCCGGTGCTGCTGCTCACGGCGTTCAGCCAGGCGGATATCGTCGAGAAGGCCAAGGACTCGGGCGTGCTTGGCTACCTGGTCAAGCCGGTGCAGGAGAGCAATCTTTTTCCTGCCATCGAGATCGCGCTCTCCCGCTGGGAGGAGATGCAGGGCATGGAGCTGGAGCTTGGCAAGCTCAAGGACTCGCTGGAGACGCGCAAGCTGGTCGACCGTGCCAAAGGCATCCTGATGGCAGCTCATAAGCTCGGGGAGCAGGAAGCCTATCGGCGGATCCAGCGCTATGCGATGATGAAGCGCCTGAGCATCAAGGAAGTGGCTGAGGCGATTGTCAAGGCAGCTGGCGGCAAGGTATAAAAGCATAAAATTTTTTATAGGAATGTTTGTGGAGAGCCTGATAGACAAGGCTCTCCATTTTTGTCTCGTTTTGTATTGGACAACGGTGAATGTCTTTGACTTGTGCGGCATGCAGTCGAACGTTATAATAAAACCATCGAAACAAGAAAAAAGAAAATCTTGTTTCGGAGTCTACTCGCTTCTGAGTGATCATAGGAGGCAGCAGGATGAATGTAAAAGAACGTACCGCGGCAATCCTCAAGCTGCTCGTGGATGGACAGCGTCCGTTCACGACAGCAGGAGAGCTGGCGGAGAATCTCGGGGTCAGTGCGAAGACCATTTCGCGCGAACTGCCGGGGGTGGCAGGTGCGTTGGAGAAATATGGCCTTGCCTTGAACAAGAAGAAAGGGGCAGGATTTGCCATCGCTGGTGCCGAGGATGCCATTGCGTCTTTGAAGGAATCTTTGGGGCAGGTGAATGACCACAATTATACACCGCAGGAGCGGCAATCGATTATCGTGAGCCGTCTGCTGCCAAGTCATGAGCCGGTAAAGCTCTTTGCCTTATCATCACTTCTCGGAGTGACAGACAGTACCATCAGCAACGACCTGGACAAGCTGGAAGGCTGGTTTAAGGGACATGGGCTGCAGCTTGTACGCAAGCCGGGGCTGGGTGTCTACGTCGAGGGCGAGGAGCAGAGTATCCGGCAGGCAATCGTCGCATACATTTATGACAATATTGAAGAAAATGAGTTGTTGACGCTGGTCCATGCGAATCTCGCGGACGAGCAGGAAAAAGTCAATCAGGCAGCAGGCTATCTGCTGGACTTGGTGGACAAGGAAATCATCCATCGTCTGGAGCGCTTGATCCGTCAGGCGGAAAAAGAGCTCGGGACAAGGATGTCCGATCAGGCCTTCATCGGCCTGACGGTGCATCTGGCGCTGGCTGTCCAGCGCATCCGCAAGCAGGAGCGCATCCATATCCGGCCGGGATTCCTGGCGGAGCTGAAGCAGAAACAGGAATTCAGGACGGCCGGGCATATTGCGGCCGAGATCGCCAAGGAGTTTGAGCTGCCAATCACCGAAGATGAGATCGGGTACATCACGATGCATCTTTTAGGGGCGCGCAGCCGCTATCGGGAAAATGAGGCGGCAGGGGCTGTACTGGATAACTTTCATCTGGTGCGTCTGGCCAAGGCCATCATGAAGGCCGCTGAGGAGGAGACAGGCACGAGCCTGTACCGCAATCCGGAGCTGCTCACTGGTCTTGTCAATCATCTTGGCCCGTCGATAAGCCGTCTGCAGATGCAGATGGATATCCGCAATCCGCTGCTTGATGAGATGAAGATGAAGTTTCCTGAGCTCATGCAGCTGGCGAAAAAAAGCGTGCACGAGGTGGAAAAGGAGCTGGAGCTTACCTTTCCCGAATCTGAGATCGCTTTTATCGCCATGCATCTTAGCGCGGCACTTACTGACAGCAATATGCTGCAGAAGCTGGAGCATACGGTCATCGTTGCCTGCCCGACGGGGATGGGCACGAGTCGGCTGCTGGCCAGCCGCCTGCGGCAACAGTATGACAATCTGGTCATTGCCGACCAGGTGTCGACGCTGCAGCTGACGCCTGAGTATTTTGCCAGTCATGAGGCGGAATTCATCGTGGCCACTGTGCCAATCCCGCACGTGCCGCTGCCCGTGGCTGTGGTAAGTGCTCTGCTATCTAAAGAGGATCAGCAAAGGGTGGACCAGATGCTGCTGCAATGCGAGGAGGCCCAGGTGGAATCGCGGGCAGCTGGCAAGGACAAGGCTAAGCCGGATTTTGCGGCGGCGCTGCGCATCATGCAGGCCTACGATGCTGCTATCCTCAGCCTGCTGGACAACTTCTTTTTCTGGGAAGATGACAAGTCAATGACTGTCCAGGAGGTGGCTGCTGATATCGGCAGGATGGTGGGGCGCGATGAGCGCCAGGCTGATGGCATCTGCAGGGCACTGCTGACTCGCGAAGATCAGGGGAGTACCGCGATTACTGGCAGTAACATGATCCTGCTGCATTGCCGCAGTGCTGTTGTCACGCATTTGCAGTTCGGTATCGTCCATCTCGGCAGCTGGTTCCTGTATCCGGCTGACCCGACGGAGAAGATAAGGACGGCAATCGTCATGCTGGCGCCGGAGCAGGGCAGCTGCTATGAACTCGAGACCATCGGTCATATATCGTCGATCCTTTTGGAGCGCTGGGGTCTTATCGAGGTCCTGCACGAAGGGAATCAGCAACTGATAAAAGACGAGCTCACGCATATATTCCGTGAGTTCCATGCAAAGAAATATCGGGAATTATTGGGGGGATAATCCATGAGCAATAACAAGAGCTCAAAACATGGCTTCCAAGAAGTCATGCAGAAATTCGGACGTTTCCTATCGGGGATGGTGTTGCCGAATATCGGAGCATTCATTGCCTGGGGCTTATTGACAGCCCTGTTCATTCCGACCGGCTGGCTGCCGAATGAATACCTTGCCCAGGTGGGCGGCCCCATGAGCAAGTGGCTCATCCCACTGCTGCTCGGTTATAGCGGTGGTGCGGCGGTCTATGGTCATCGCGGTGGCGTTCTCGGCGCCATTGCTACATCGGGAGTCATCGCGGGTGCGGACATTCCGATGTTCCTTGGGGCCATGATCATGGGACCGCTCGGTGGTTTCGTCATCAAGAAGTTCGACAAGGCAATCGAGGATCAGATTCCTACGGGCTTTGAGATGCTGGTGAACAACTTCTCAGCCGGCATCATCGGCGGTATTCTTGCGGTACTGGCCTTCGTCGGTGTCGGACCAGTGGTGCTGGCTGCCAATGGCGTCCTGCGTGCAGGTGTTGAGGGCATTGTCGCTGTGGGACTGTTGCCGCTGGCATCGATCATCATCGAACCGGCGAAGATCCTGTTCCTCAACAATGCCATCAATCACGGTGTCCTGTCGCCGCTGGGCATTCAGCAGGCTGAGGAGTTCGGCAAGTCGATGTTCTTCCTGCTGGAGGCTAATCCTGGCCCAGGCCTTGGTGTCCTGCTGGCTTACTGGTTCTTCGGCAAGGGGATGGCCAAGGATTCGACGCCGGGTGCTATCATCATCCATGTACTGGGCGGCATCCATGAGATCTATTTCCCGTATGTGCTGATGAAACCTGTGCTGCTGCTGGCAGTCATCGCTGGCGGCATGGCCGGTGTCGCCACGCTGCAGTTCCTGGGCGGCGGCCTCATTGCACCGGCATCGCCGGGCTCGATCCTTGCAGTGCTGGCCATGACGCCGAAGGGGGCATTCCTGGCGAATATCGCTGACTTCCTGGTAGCCACGACGGTATCCTGTGCGGTGGCATCGGTATTCGTCAAGGCTTCGGCCAGCGAAGAGAGCGATGATTCCCTCGAAGAGGCAAAGGCTGGTATGGCCGCTTTGAAGAATCGCGGCCTGGTAACGGAGGTCAAGGTAAGCGGCGCTGAGCTGCGCACCATCGTCTATGCCTGCGATGCCGGCATGGGGTCTAGTGCCCTGGGGGCAGCCAGCCTGCGCAAGAAACTCCGCAAGGCCGGCTATGATAATATCTCGGTTACCAACGCCGCCATTGGCAGCATCCCGAAGGATGCGCAGCTTGTGGTCACGCATGAGAAACTGGCACAGCGGGCCGTGGAGGATTCGCCGCAGGCAGAGCATATCTTTGTCCGCAACTTCACCCAGAATGATGTGTTTGAGCAAGTAATGGCCCGCCTGACGGAAAAAAAGGCGCAGAGTGCAGTATCAGCTGGCGTGATGGTAGCTGGGCAGCATGGTGCCAAGGAGCGCCATATCCTCGATATGACGAACATCCAGCTCGGGCTCACCAGCGTTACCAAGGAAGAGGCTATCCGGCAGGCCGGCGAGGCATTGGCTGCTGCTGGTTATGTCGATGAGCCCTACATCGAAGGCATGCTGAACCGCGAGAAGGACATCAGCACCTACGTCGGGCGCGGCATCGCCATCCCGCATGGCGAGAACAGTGTCAAGGATTCGATCCGCGAGTCAGGCATCGTCGTCCTGCAGTATCCCCAAGGCATCAAGTTCGGCAAGGATACGGCCTATCTGCTGGTCGGCATCGCTGGCAAGGACAACGACCACTTATCCATCCTGGCAAACATTGCCGCAACGCTGGATGAGTGCTCGGAGGCTGAGCTCGATACACTCTATCATACGAAAGACCCTAAAGTTCTTTATGAGCGCTTTGCGCTGGCATAAATAAATACGAACACTGACATGTCCCTTTTTCGTCAGCTTGGAAAGCCCATGGCTTTTCTGCTGACGGAGAGGGGACTTTTTTTATGGAGGAATTCAAGATGAAACAGGCAGTACATTTTGGCGCTGGCAATATCGGCAGAGGATTTATCGGCGAGCTGCTGGTCCGTTCTGGTTATGAGGTGGCATTTGTCGATGTGAACAAAGAGCTCGTTGACCTTATCAATGAGCGCCGAGGATATGATATCGAAATCGTCGGGGATGAGCCGCAGAAGATTCATGTGGAGCATGTGCGGGCTATCAACAGCGCAGAAAACCCTGAGGAACTCATGCAGGCTATCGAGCAGGCCGATATCATCACGACAGCCATCGGGCCCAATATCCTGAAATTCATTGCGCCGAATCTGGCCAAGGGCTTGGCACGCCGCTTGAAACGCACCCAGGCACCACTCAATATCATTGCCTGTGAGAATATGGTGGGCGGTTCGTCGCTGCTCAAAAGCTATGTCTACGAGCACCTTACGCCGGAGGAACGGGCGATGTGTGATGCCTGGATCGGCTTTCCGGATGCTGCTGTCGATCGCATCGTCCCCTTGCAGAAAAATGAAGATCCGTTGCTTGTGAAGGTCGAGCCCTATGCCGAATGGGATGCCGATGTGACCCAGGCCAAGGGAGAACCGCCGGCGATTGAGGGGCTTACCTGGGTGGAGAATCTCGAGGCCTATATCGAGCGCAAGCTGTTCACAGTCAACACGGGGCATGCATCGATTGCATATCTTGCTTATCGCAAAGGCATCAAGGATATCTACACGGCCATGCAGGATAAGAGCATCGTCGACATGGCCCGTCAGGTATGGGCAGAGACCGGCAGCCTGCTCATCAAGAAGTTTGGGTTCAATCCTGAAACGCATAAGCAGTATATCGAGACAACGGAGCGGCGTTTCCGCAATCCTCATCTTTCTGACGAGGTCACGCGGGTTGCCCGCGGGCCCAAGCGCAAGCTCGGCGCCAAGGATCGTCTTGTGAGCCCGGCGTCGCAGCTTTTAGCGCAGGGGCAGAAACCCTCGGCCTTGGCGACGGTCATCGGCGCAGCCTTCCATTTTGACTATGAGGGCGATAAGGAGGCGCAGGAAGTACAGCAGGGCATCCAGCGCGAGGGACTGCACCGCGCCATCCATAACTATACCGAAATCCCGGAGAACTCGGAACTCTTCCGCATGGTGGAGAACAAAACGGCAGGATTCTAAGGGAAATCAAAGGCCTTTCCAAGCGGGAAGGCCTTTTTGATTTTTTGACTATTTTTCGTTTGCTTATTGACATTTTGACTAAGAACGGTTACTATAAGAATTGTAGTTAGCACTCGGGTTTAGTGAGTGCTAACAAGATAACTTTGTTATTCCATTATATAGGAGGAAGATACCTATGATTAAGCCATTGGGCGAAAGAGTTGTCATTGAAGTTTCTGAGGGCGATGTAAAGACCGCCAGCGGCATTGTACTGCCGGATACGGCCAAAGAGAAGCCGCAGAAGGGAACGGTTGTTGCTGTAGGCACTGGCAAGCTGCTCGAGAATGGTGAGCGCGCTGCTATGGAAGTCAAAGCTGGCGACGTTGTTGTCTTCTCCAAATATTCCGGCTCGGAAGTCAAGGTTGACGACAAAGAGTACCTGATTGTCCGCGAGAGCGACATCCTGGCTGTACTGTAAGATAGACTTTTTGGAGGTAATATAAATGGCTAAACAGATTCTGTTTGATGAAGATGCACGCCGCGCACTGGGCCGCGGTGTTGATGCACTGGCTAACGCCGTAAAAGTTACGCTTGGACCGAAAGGCCGCAACGTTGTTCTGCAGAAAAAATTTGGCGCACCGACGATTACGAACGATGGTGTGACGATTGCCCGCGACATCGAGCTCGAGGATCCGTTCGAGAACATGGGCGCACAGCTTGTCAAAGAAGTTGCTACGAAGACCAACGATATCGCTGGTGATGGTACGACGACGGCAACGCTGTTGGCTCAGGCTATGATTCAGGAAGGCATGCGCAACGTTGTTGCAGGT
Source organism: Pseudoselenomonas caprae (assembly GCF_008271345.1). Classification (NCBI taxonomy): domain Bacteria; kingdom Bacillati; phylum Bacillota; class Negativicutes; order Selenomonadales; family Selenomonadaceae; genus Pseudoselenomonas; species Pseudoselenomonas caprae. The sequence goes on along the minus strand of NZ_VTOZ01000016.1, from coordinate 11,964 downwards.
GCTAACCCGATGATCATCAAGAAGGGTATCGATACGGCGGTCAAAGCTCTCGTCGAGGAAATCAAGACGAAGGCTAAGAAGGTTGATGGCAAGGCTGATATCGCTCAGGTCGCTTCCATTTCTTCGGCTAACGAAGAGACGGGCGAGCTGATTGCTGAGGCTATGGAGAAGGTCGGCAAGGACGGCGTTATCACGGTTGAGGAGTCCAAGTCCATGACGACGAACCTTTCCGTTGTTGAGGGCATGCAGTTCGACCGCGGCTATATCTCCCCGTACCTCGTAACGGATACGGACAAGATGGAAGCAATCCTTGACGATCCGTATATCCTCATCACGGACCGCAAGATTTCCGCTATCGCTGATATCCTGCCGATTCTCGAGCAGGTTGTGAAACAGGGCAAACAGCTTGCTATCATCGCTGAGGATGTTGACGGTGAAGCTCTGACGACGATTGTTGTCAATAAGCTCCGCGGCACGTTCAAAGCACTGGCTGTCAAAGCTCCGGGCTTTGGTGACCGCCGCAAGGCTATGCTCGAGGATATCGCTATCCTGACGGGCGGTAATGTCATCAGCGAGGAACTCGGCCGCAAGCTCGACAGCGTTACGCTTGAGGACCTGGGCCGTGCTCGTCAGATCCGCTCCACGAAAGAGGAGACGACGATTGTTGATGGCGTTGGCGATAAGGATGCTATCGCTGCTCGCGTTGCTCAGATCAAGAAACAGATTGCTGAGACGACGTCTGACTTCGATAAAGAGAAACTCCAGGAGCGTCTGGCTAAACTCGCTGGCGGCGTAGCTGTCATCGAAATCGGCGCTGCAACGGAAGTTGAGATGAAAGACCAGAAATACCGCATCGAGGATGCACTCAACGCTACGCGCGCTGCAGTTGAGGAAGGTATCGTCGCAGGTGGCGGCACGACCTTCATCGATATCCTGCCGGCACTGGATAAGATCCAGGTCGAGGGTGATGAGAAAGTCGGCGTGAACATCGTTCGCCGTGCCATCGAAGAGCCGGTTCGCCAGATTGCCAACAACGCAGGCCTCGAGGGCTCGGTCGTTGTCGAGAACGTCAAGAAAGCTGGCGACGGCATCGGTTTCAACGCACTGAAGAACGAGTATGTTGACATGATCAAAGCTGGTATTGTCGATCCGGCTAAGGTTACGCGTTCTGCTCTGCAGAATGCTGCTTCGATTGCTTCCATGGTCCTCACGACGGAGACTCTCGTCGCTGACAAACCGGAAGAGAAACCGGCTGCTCCGGCAGCTGCACCGGGCATGGGGATGCCAGGCATGATGTAATATAGATCACAGCGTGTATATGTGATTTGATAGGGAACAGACTATGGATTAATGTGATTCATAGTCTGTTTTTCTTTTTGCCAAAAAGTTATAATAGAGATGACTCATAGATTACGCAATAGGAAGAAGGTGCTTGTATGAAACAGTTTTCGTATGATTTTCATGGCCTGACAGGCCTTGATGAGGCCTTAAAGGATTTTCAGGCGAAATGCCCGCAGAAGTATTCGGATATCTTGGTACAGGTGTTTACTTGTATCAGTGAGCAGTCTATCGTCAGTTCCATGGTGGAGCAGATTTCAGCTGCTATCCCGCTGGCAAAAGTGGTGGGGACGGTTACGTCGGAGCTGCCACTCATTGAGGAATGGGAAAAGCGGAGAACCCAGCTCTGCATCATGGTGTTTCAAGACACGCAGGTAAAGATCCATGCATTTTCGCGAGGTGAGCAGGAGGTGGAGCATGCGTGGCAGCGGAAGGTGGGGCTGGAGCTTGCCGAATGCTGCCAGGAAACGCAGCATCTGGCAGGATTGGAACTGTTGATTACAGCACGTTCTGTAGACGTTCGTCCCTTTTTGAAGGCGCTGGCGCATAAAGTCCATGATGTGCCTGTTTTTGGCGGTGGTGCATATGCAGCAGTGAAAGGAGAAGTGCCATTTATCTTTTCTGCTGATGGCATTGTCAGTCAGGGAATCTTAGTGGTTGCTTTCAGCAGCTGTCGGCTCCAGCTGCTGGTGGCTGACAGTATGGGCTGGCGGCCGTTGGGGAAGACGATGACGATCACGAAGATGATCGATGACTACACCATAGCTGAGCTTGATCATAAGCCTGCGGCGCTGGTTTATGAGAAATATTTGGGTGTTACTCGTGAGGAGTTTCGGAGTTTCAATGTTTCAGAGTTCCCACTGCTGGTCGAGCGGGATGGCAACCTGCTGGCACGGCCGCCGATGGGGCGGACCGAAGATGATGCCCTGACTTTTGCGGCTGACCTGCAGGCAGGGGAGAAGGTGCGCCTTTCCTACGGCGATCCGCAAACAATCATCAATCAGGCGCTGCACATGAGCCGCAAGATCCAATCGTTCCAGCCGGAAGGAATCGTGTTGATCAGCTGTATTGGCCGCCATTTCTATGTCGGAGAGGCGGAGAAACCAGAAATAGAATGGTATCGGAAAATTGCTCCGGTATCTGTCTGTTATACCTATGGCGAATATCTGCGGCAGGGCAGCAATATCAATACGCTGACCATCACGTTTGTGGCTGTGGCCTTCCGTGAAGGCAATCGGTCTGTGCAGGCAGAGACTCCTGCTGTTGATGCCCTGGAAAATCAGGATTTCCAGGAGTATTTGTCGATGGTTCATCGCCTGGCCCATTTTGTCACCGTAAGTTCACAGGAGCAGGAAAGACTGGCGGCTCAGTTGGCTGAGGCCAATGCGAAACTTGCTACGGCGAACAAGAAACTGCAGGCGCTTGCCAGCATGGATCGGCTTACACAGCTGCTGAATCGCGGGGAAGTGGAACATCATCTGCAGGAACTGGTTCAGCACTGGACGAAGCGGCAGCGCGTTTTTTCCGGCCTTCTGCTCGATATCGATAATTTCAAGAAAATCAATGATTCGTATGGTCATGATGTGGGTGATCATGTGCTGGTAAGCCTGGCAGAGGTATTGCGGGGCTGCGTGCGCGGCCATGATTTCGTCGGACGCTGGGGTGGTGATGAATTCCTGGTCTTGCTGCCTGATGCTGAGGCGGATTATGCCGTGCAGGTAGGGAATCGCATCCGGGCGTCCCTGCAACAGACGCCTGTACTGCCAGATAGTGGCTGCATAACAGTCAGCATTGGTGCCGGTCAGATCTTTACAGAGGATGATTTCCAGGATTTCTATCAGCGGTTGGATAAAGCGCTGTATGCAGCGAAGCATAACGAAAAAGACCAGGTAGTGCTGGCGACCTGAATGACTTCTCAAGGGATGTCCCTTGCCCAAAGGGACATCCTTGCGGAAGTACTCGGGGCAAAGTATTGACTTATATAGGCGGATTGGTTATAATAAGCGAGCATTGATAAATTCATCGATGCACAAAAATAGAGGAAAATCCAGAAAAGAATATCCTGTTGTTCTGGTGTAATGAAAGGAAAATGATTCCTAGCGCAAGTTCTCCTAAGCGGACGGTTTGCTTAGGAGAAGACGAGGAGAAGGTTGTCGAACAGTCAGCGGATGCCTTCCGGCCGGTCCGGTCGATAGAGATCTGTTAAAGCCCAGGTGTGAGCCTGGGGGAAGAGCGGATGGAGGACACAACAGGAATAGTACAATTTCATAGGAGGTACTATTATGTGTGGTATCGTAGGTTATGTCGGTGACAAGCAGGCAGCAAGCTTCTTGCTCGATGGTCTTGCCAAGCTGGAGTATCGTGGTTACGACTCGGCTGGCATCGCTGTGTTCAATGGCGAGAGCATCCGTGTCGAGAAGAGCGTCGGCCGCCTGGCGTCCTTGAAGGACAAGATCAAGGACGATATGCCGCAGGGCGTTATGGGTATCGGTCATACCCGTTGGGCTACCCATGGCCGTCCGTCGGATCGCAACTCCCATCCGCATACGGACTGCTCGGGTGATTTCGTTGTCGTCCATAACGGCATCATCGAGAACTACCTGACACTCAAGGAAGATCTTATCGAGAAGGGCCATGTCTTCAAGTCCGAGACGGATACGGAAGTCGTTGCGCATCTCATCGAAGAGGTCTATAATGGCGACTTCGTTTCGTCTGTACGCGAGGTACTGCGCCGCATCGAGGGTTCGTACTCCCTCGTATTCATGAGCAGCAAGCATCCGGGGATGCTGATCTGCGCCAAGCAGGATAACCCGCTGGTTATCGGTCTGGGCGAGGGCGAGAACTTCATCGCTTCGGATATCCCGGCTATCATCCAGTACACGCGCCGTACTTACATCCTCAACGACGGTGAGATGGCTGTCCTCACGAAGGATTCCATCAAGATCTCCAACCGTCAGGGTGAGCCGGTGACCAAGAAAGTCTTCGAGGTCAACTGGAATGCCGAAGCTGCTGAGAAGGGCGGCTATGAGCACTTCATGCTCAAGGAGATCCACGAGCAGCCGAAGGCTGTCCGTGACACCATGAGCCAGCGCATTGCCAAAGACGGCAAGAGCATCATCATGGATGAGCTCAAATGGGACGCTGACTATCTGAACTCGTTCAACAAGATTTATATCGTTGCCTGCGGCACGGCTTATCATGCTGGCCTGGTAGGTAAATATTATATCGAGAAACTTGCCCGTACGGTTGTCGAAGTCGATGTGGCTTCGGAGTTCCGTTATCGTGAGCCGATCGTCGATGAGAACACGCTGTTCATTGCAGTTTCTCAGTCGGGCGAGACGAGCGATACGCTCGCTGCTATGAAGGAATCCAAACGCTTGGGGGCGAAGACGCTGGCACTTACGAATGTTGTCGGTTCGTCGATTGCCCGCGAGGCAGATCAGGTGCTCTACACCTGGGCTGGCCCGGAGATCGCCGTTGCTTCGACCAAGGCTTATACGACGCAGATCGTCCTGTTCTTCATGCTGGCGCTTTACATGGCCCAGATCAAACAGACGCTGAAGCCGGAGCGCGTAGCTGAACTCATCGATATGCTCCATCAGATTCCGACGCAGGTCAGCCGCACGCTGGAGGATGTCGAGCCAATCAAGACCTTTGCGAAACAGTATGGCTTCAACGAAGATGTCTTCTATATCGGCCGTTCCCTTGACTACGATGTAGCCCTCGAGGGGTCGCTGAAGCTCAAGGAAATCTCCTACATCCATGCCGAGGCTTATGCAGCTGGTGAGCTCAAGCACGGCACGCTGGCCCTGATTGTCGAAGGTGTACCGGTCATTGCGCTGGCTACGCAGAAGAGCGTTTATGAGAAGACGCTGTCGAACATCAAAGAGGTCAAAGCCCGTGATGCTGTCGTCATCGGTATCGCTGCCGAGGGGGACGAGGAGCTCGAGAAGTATGTCGATCATGTCATGAAGGTTCCGGAGACGGATGAGCTCCTGATCCCGATCCTCACGGTCGTACCGCTGCAGCTCCTGGCTTATTATGCCGCTATTACGCGCGGCTGTGATGTTGATAAACCGCGCAACCTTGCAAAATCGGTTACGGTTGAGTAATCTGACGGGTCAAACCTTTTGACCGGTCAAGCATAGAATCCCGTTCGTATCGTGGATACGGACGGGATTTTTTTCGTCGGAAAAGATTCTTTTGTATTGAACGGTTTCGTGATAAAATAGAAGGCGTTCACTTTTGGCAGTACAGGAGGGTAAATGAGAAGAATTGGCAAGAGAATTACTGAAACTTGAACATATCAATAAATCTTATGAAGACCGGCAGATCCTGGAAGATCTCAATCTCACGGTACATGAGAACGAATTCCTTACCTTGTTGGGGCCGTCAGGCTGTGGCAAGACGACAATCCTGCGCATGATCGGCGGCTTTGAGACGCCGGACAGTGGCCGCATCCTGTTCGATGGACAGGACATCACGCGGCTGCAGCCGGAGAAGCGTCAGGTCAACACGGTCTTTCAGAAGTATTCGCTGTTTTCCCATATGGATGTAGCGGAAAATATCGCCTTCGGCCTCAAGCTCAAGGGCAAGAGTGCCAGCTACATCAAGGATAAGATAAAATACGCACTGAAACTTGTCAATCTTGACGGCTATGAGCACGCGCGGGTCACGCAGATGTCAGGGGGCCAGCAGCAGCGCATTGCCATAGCGCGGGCTGTGGTCAACGAGCCGAAGGTGCTTTTGCTGGATGAGCCGTTTTCTGCGCTCGATCTCAAGCTGCGCCAGAATATGCAGCGTGAGATCGTCAAGCTCAAGAAAGAGCTCGGCATCACGTTCATCTTTGTCACGCACGACCAGCAGGAGGCTTTGTCGATGTCCGATACTGTCGTGGTCATGAACCAGGGCTGGATCCAGCAGATCGGTACGCCGGAGAGCGTCTACAACGAGCCGGAGAACGCCTTTGTGGCGGACTTCATCGGTGACAGCAATATCATCGACGGTGTCATGGTGCGCGATAAGCTCGTGCATCTGCTCGGCAAGGATATCCCCTGCATCAATACGGGCTTTGGCGAGAATGTGCCGGTCGATGTGCAGATCCGTCCGGAGGACATCCAGATCTGTGCACCGGCAGACGGGCAGTTCCGCGGAATCATCCGCCAGGTGGTGTTCAAGGGCACTGTCTACGACATCACGATCGAGGCGGGCGGCTTCTCCTGGCTCGTGCAGACCATCACCGGTCACGAGCAGGGGGCGGAGGTCGGCATCCGCTTGGCTCCGGCTAATATCCAGATCATGGCGAAACCGGCCTCGGAAGATGAGGAGGCCGTGTCTGATGAATAATTCCAAATCCTTGCAGCGTTTGTTCACTGTGCCGTTTGGCATCTGGGCGGCGCTGTTCATCATCCTGCCACTCTTTTTCGTGCTCTGGCATGGACTGACGGATGAGGCGGGTGTTTTCACGCTGGCGAATCTGCAGGTGGTCTTGCAGTGGGAATATCTGAAGGCGCTGGGCTTATCGGCGGAGCTGGCCTTGATCAGCACGGTGATCTGCCTGGTCATGGCTTATCCGCTTTGCTTGATCTTGCAGCAATTGCGGCGGATGAAGGGAATCATGATCTTCCTGCTGTTCCTGCTGCCCCTGTGGATGAATTCCCTGCTGACGACGATGGCCTGGCAGACCATCCTTGAAAAGAACGGGATTCTCAATATGTTTTTGCGTTTCTGCGGCCTGCCCGATATGACGATTATCAATACGCCGCTGGCCATTGTCATCGGCATGGTCTACAATTTCCTGCCGTACATGGTGCTGCCGCTCTATGTGGCGATTTCGCGCATTGATCACAGCGTCATTGAAGCGGCTTGGGATTTGGGCGCAAATCGCTGGCAGACATTCCGTCATGTCATGCTGCCGTTATCTATGCCGGGAATCGTGAGCGGCTGTACGATGGTATTCATCCCTGCGCTTACGACGTTTGTGATAAGTGCCTTGCTGGGCGGCAACAAGATCCTGCTCGTGGGCAATATCATCGAGCAGGAGTTCACGGCTGCTTACGATTGGCAGCTCGGCAGTGCACTGTCGATGGTCCTGATGGTCTTCATCATCCTGAATATCCTGCTTGAGGCCTTTACGGATACGGAAGACCAGCGAAAGAAGGTGAAGGCATGATGGCGAAAGGGAAGAAGCTCTATCTGGGACTGGTTGTCCTGTTCATGTATGCGCCGATTGCCGTGCTGATCGCCCAGTCCTTCAACGCCAGCCGCTATCGTGGCCATTGGACAGGCTTTACCTGGGATTGGTATATCGCCCTATTTGCGAACAAGGACATCGTGAATGCCTTCTTGAATACCCTGTCCATCGGTGTGCTGTCGGCGTCGCTGGCCACCCTGCTGGCTTTGGTGACAGCTTTGGGCCTGCGCCGCATGGGGAGCCACGGCCGTATTTTCTTCCGCGGGCTGGCAAACATCCCGCTGCTCAATGCGGATATCGTCACGGGTATATCCCTCATGTTGTTGTTCTTGGGCCTTGGCCTGCGCCTTGGCTATGATACGATACTCATGGCGCATGTGGTCATCAATCTTCCTTATGCGATGCTCTGCATCCTGCCGCAGGTACTCAGCATGGATCGTGTTTGTTATGAGGCGGCTCTGGATCTGGGAGCTACACCGCTGCAGGCTTTCCGCAAGGTCATCCTGCCGGAGTTGAGGCCTGGCATCATGGCGGCTTTCCTGCTGTCCTTTGCGATGTCGGCGGACGACTTCATCGTCACGTATTTCACCAAGGGAGCGGGCATCGAAACATTGACGACGGAAATCTATGCGGAGATCAAGCTCGGCATCCATCCGGAGATGTATGCCCTGTCGACCTTGTTCTTTGTGGCGGTCATCGTGCTGGTTACCTTGCTGTTGTTCAATTACCGCATGATCCGCCGGTATCGCAAGGCTGAGAAAAGGGAGGCGGGCGTATGACGAAGTATTGGCGCAGCCTGCTGCTGGTCGCGCTGTTTGGCGCAAGCATGCTTCTGGCTGGCTGTGACATGTTTGCCGAGGAGCAGGAGGAGGGCGATGATGTCCTCTATGTATACAGCTGGGGCGACTATCTCTCGCCGGAGGTGCTGGAGCAGTTCGAGGAGGAGACGGGGATCCATGTGATCCTCGATGAGTTCGACACGAATGAGAGCATGTATCCGCGGGTAGCTGAGGGGGCAGAGAACTACGATGTGCTCTGTCCGTCGGATTATATGATCCAGAAGCTTATCGAGAACAATCTGCTGCAGCCTTTGGATTTCAGCCAGCTGCCGAATGCCACGGAGTATATAGGCGAGGATTTCTTCCGCCAGTCGGAGGCCTTCGATAAGGGACATATCCATAATGTTCCCTATTGCTGGGGAACTGTCGGCATCATGTACAATATCCGCATGGTCGATGAACCCGTTGACAGCTGGTCGATCCTTTGGAATCCCAAGTACAAGGGCGAGATACTCATGCAGGATTCTGCCCGCGACGCGTTCATGATTCCGCTGCGCTTGCAGGGGCATTCGATGAATACGAAGGATCCGCAGCAGCTGCAGGCAGCGCGGGATATGCTTATCGCGCAGAAACCGCTGGTGCAGGCGTATGGTGTCGATGATATCCGTGACAAGCTGAGCTCCGGGGAGGCGGCTCTCGGGGTCATTTTCTCGGGGGAGGCCATCAATCTGATGAAAGCCAATCCGGATCTGCGGTTCTGCCCGGCACCCAAAGAGGGGACGAACCTCTTCATCGATTCCTGGGTCATCCCCAAGAATGCGCGGCATGTGGAAAATGCTCACAAGTTCATTGATTTCATCTGCCGTCCGGATATTGCGGCCAAGAATTTTGAGAGCTTGGGCTATTCCACACCAAATCTTGCGGTACGGGAACAGGAAGAAGAAAACGAAGACATGGAAGGATACCTGGAGGTGGCATTTCCGCCGGAGGAAGTCTACCATGGACAGGAAACTTATAGCTATTTGGGGAAAGAGCTCGACAAGCTATATACGAGTTTGTGGCTGCAAGTCAAAGTTGAATGATAGAATGAAGAAACAGCCGGACAGTGCTTTTGCAGCTGCCCGGCTGTTTTTATCATGAAAACGGATATTCAAAAGGAATCGCTGATACAAAAGGTATCGCGGATCTTTTTTGCTTGATAGAGTGCGTGGTCTACGCGCTTTATCACATCATCGGAAGAGGTGTCATCTTTCTGGAAACAGGTTGCGCCCAGCGAAATCGTGACTGGATGCTTTGCACCGTCAGGCGTGATGAAACTATGTGTGCGTATGCAGGTGTTGAGACGTTGCAGATGATGCTCAAGTTCCGTATGTGTCATCATTGAAAGGATCAGGATAAATTCATCGCCGCCCCAGCGGATGAGACAATCCTCTTGCCGGACGTTTTGCTTGATCTGCTGGACGGTATCGCGCAGGACGATGTCGCCAAAGTCATGGCCGTAGGTATCGTTGACGGTCTTGAAATGATCGATATCGAACATTGCGATTATCGTATTTGATCCGTTGTGGTGGTAGATAGAGAAAAGTTCTTTCAAACGTTCGGCTCCGTAATGACGGCTGCGGGCCTGGGTGAGGCTATCGGTGGCAATAGCATGCTGCAAGATATTGAGTTCATCCTGCTGGAGACGATGCTGCTGGCGATAGAGACGCAGGGCATAAAGTGCGGTGGCGATGATGCCGAAGAGGGAAAACAGATAGCCGCAGAGCATGATGATCTTCAGCTTGGTAGAGCCTGTGTAGATGTTTTCCCAGACTGCATGATAGGGAATCCCCATGCAGACGATCCAGTTGTAGTCAGGATATAGCCGGGCATAGCTGAGCTTCTGCGATATCGTATCGGCACCGAGATCTTTGAAATAGTAGCTGTAGAACAGCGAACCGTGGTCGCGGACGCCCTCGAGCTCGGTGAGGTAGGGGAGATTCCCCTCGGCATCGGGCGTCTTGGTGGAGAGCCATATGCCCTCGGTGTCGCGCAGGTTTGGATGTATCAAGCGGCGGGCGTAGTTGTCGCCGCCAGCGTAATCGATGACCTCGTTGATCCAGACATAGCTGCCGTCTTCATTGCTGGCTTCGTAGAATACGCTGCGCAGGATATCTTCCACCTCGTTACGGATTTCCTCATCGGTAACAGGCTGGTTCTTTGCTGCGTGGCGTTTTTTGATGTTGTCACGCAGGACGTCGATATTCAGCAGGATGTTGTCGACTGTGTGCTGGATATAGGCCTGCTGAAAGGAAAGTGCGCTCCGGTATAAGGCATAGGTCGTCGCTGCTTGGATGACCAGTGTAGTGAACAAGCAGAACAAACAAAGCATGAGACTATGGGAAAGTGTTCGTCGATTCTTATCTATCATTATGTACCACCTGAAAGTATGAAAACAGACAATAGACAAAAGCGTACTTAGTGATTCGAGATAGAATTCGCGATGGCGGGAGAAAATTCCTGCCAAGAGAAAAAAAGGAGTATGGGCATTTATGAAGAATTCTAGTATAGTGTGTGAAGCAGAATATTTTTCAGGATTGAAATGAAGGAGGATAAGATGAATAAGAAGGCAGAAGCTTTTAAACAGTACTTGGCAGAGGATGAGAACAAACAGGCAGTGTTCCAGGTGGAAGAAGTCAAAGAGGATGCTCAGCATACGGTGGTATTCCGTTCGCATGTCCTGATCGAGGGGCAGCAGCTGCCGACACTGGTGCTTTTAGATGACAGTGTCTTTTCGATGATCCGCGTGCAGATCTCGCCGCAGGCAAGAACGGAAGAGAATGAACTGGCTGTTTTGCGTTTGGCTAATGAGCAGAATCTCAAATACAAACCATTCAAATTGTATTTTGATGCAGCGGGTTCATTGATCCTTGACGTTTGCCTGTTGACGCCGGGTGACGATTTTGCCGGTTTGGGTGATGAAATCTACGGTATGTTTGATGTGTTGATCAACTTCCTTAATGAGGCATATCGCCCGCTGATGAAAGAAATCTGGTAAAACTAAAAAAATATATAAAAAGTTTAAAATAGGTGTTGACAAGTGCGCTGAAGACGTGTAATATAATACAAGTCATCAGCGCACAGCACTTATTGCTGGAACGAAAGATGACAAGATTGTTCTCTGAAAACTAAACAATGCAGAATGAATCATGCAAAATGATTCAAGCCAGATGTTTGATGAAACTTCGGTTTCATAATAAAAAACATCGATTGGTATGAACAACATAGCAATCGGCAATTTCTTTTAAGCAGCGAACAGCAATTTTAATTGCTTGTGAGTCGCTTACGCAAATTACTTCAGTAATTTGTGAACCATAGAATAATTGAGAGCTTGATTGAGTTCTTCAATATAATTTATTGGAGAGTTTGATCCTGGCTCAGGACGAACGCTGGCGGCGTGCTTAACACATGCAAGTCGAACGAGACGAGTTTTCAACACTGAATGCTTAATGATGTATCTTTTTGAGCGTCGTGATGGCGAAGCCATCACCACACTTATAATAAGTGATTAACTTAGGGATGCAGGATGATTGAGCATTGAGTGTTGAAAATGAGTCGAGTGGCAAACGGGTGAGTAACGCGTAGACAACCTGCCGCAAAGATGGGGACAACAGT